>NZ_JAMXSK010000031.1:0-34402 GCF_024124645.1 Pseudoalteromonas sp. Ps84H-4
CATAGAAAAGGCGCTCAATGCGAGGCCGAGAAAATGTCTAGGGTTTAGGCAACCAGCGGTAATATTCGATGAATTACGCAAAGCAGCCTAATTTAGCGAGTGGTGCACTTCGGACTTGAATTCGCGAACAGGTAAAGCATAGAAAAGCTGAAATACAATTGACCATTATTTAATCCTTTAAACTAATGTCATTTTTTAACGTTAAACTCATAAAGATGAAAGAGCAATTATAATTTATTTATTTATTTAGAAACCCTTTCTCCCGTCGGTGGCGAACAATATACTCTTAGCGCTACCTATACTCGCTGTTTAACCAGCACTCCTTGGTGACTCCTTCCTAGATAAGTAAGCGGCTAGTCCTGAATACACATCCATCAATATATGAATCAAAATAACTAAGATAATACTTTCAAAATAAAGGTATAAACCACAAAATACTAAGCCTATTAATGCTGTTTTAATTACATGCTGCCAGCCTAAGTAAACATGCCATAATCCAAAAACGAGACTGCTTCCAATAGCTGCTGTGATCCAATAGCTGTGTAATTCAATAACGCTTAATAGATACCAACGGAAAATAAGTTCTTCACAGACGCCCACAGTCACTGAAACAACAAAGGTGAACATAAAAAGTTCTGAACGAGACTTCGGCATTAAATCATTAAGATTGTCGCTGCTATGCTGTAAAGAAGTTACAATTTCATTCCTTATCTTTTCACTTTGTACAATTGTGTACATCACATAAATCATATAGAAAATAAATAAAAAAATAAGTGTGCCTGCAATTACAGTCTTCCATATAGTGCTCGGCAAAATGATTGGAGGAGTTACTGGGAGCTCACCTTGATAATATAAGAAAATTAGCAATCCAGTCAGGCACCACAGTACAGCTGATGTCTTACAATATTCAAAGTTTTTATTATTCGATTTATATTTTTCTAATACTAAATCTATAACGGGGAAAATAAGAAAAATAACGAGTAAAATAATTTCAATCGCTGACATCTAAAAATCCTTTTATGCAAATAGAATTGTTAACTAGTAAAGCACAACTTTTTAATTAGACAGCGATTTTACAAAACTTTAAGCAAAACTAAGTCATCTGCTCAAGTTCAGTAATTAAATAAAGTGCTTGTTCGTTAGTGGTGCCACACACATCAATAGTGGCAGAAAAGTCACTACACACCTTAGGCCTTGATTCATCGCCAAATAATTTACATAGATTATTATCATCAAGTTGAATACAGCGCTCTCCCGCCGCTTTCCCGTTGGGCATCCCAGGAATTGGAGAGCTAATACTGGGTGCAATACAACAGGCGCCACAGCCTAATCTACATGCCATTTTATCTGTCATTGAGTACCTCTTATAGAACCTTTGTAGCGCCTTTGTAATATGTGTAATGGTTTGTTACATCTTCGAACGCCTTGTAAACACTTTATTGCGTATGCTTAGCCTATCAAATTTATTTTTAATTACCGTCAACCGTGAGGGACTATCCCGTGGCTAGTAAAAAACAAATCATTCTCCCAATCGCCGTATTAGTCGGCGGACTAGGAATGGCATTCGCATTTGCTTCAATGAAGCAGCCGCCAGCAGAAAAACCAGAACAAGATACGCGTCCGCTTGTATCAATTAAACCTTTAAGTTTTGATGCTGTAACACTCGATGTAAAATCATACGGCATTGTCAAACCAAAAAACCACACAGACCTAGTTGCACAAGTGAGTGGCCAGGTTGTCTCGCTGTCTGAACAGTTTGTACAAGGCGGATTTGTTAAGCAAGGCGATA
This sequence comes from Pseudoalteromonas sp. Ps84H-4, assembly GCF_024124645.1. Lineage (NCBI taxonomy): Bacteria > Pseudomonadati > Pseudomonadota > Gammaproteobacteria > Alteromonadales > Pseudoalteromonadaceae > Pseudoalteromonas > Pseudoalteromonas sp. Ps84H-4. Next base: position 1,790 of record NZ_JAMXSK010000031.1, read on the forward strand.
TTCTAGCACGTATTGACCCAAATGATTACGAAGCTGCACTCATTGAGGCAGAAGCAGGTCTAGCGCAAGCAAGCTCTGCTCTTGAAATTGAACGCGCACAAGTCTCTGTTGCACAAGCTGAGTGGGACCGCATCAAAGGTGACTCAAACCAAGTTATCCCTTCTGAGCTTTATTTACGTAAACCTCAACTTGCGGAAAAACTTGCAAACTACCGTGCAGCACAAGCCAGTGTTAAACGCGCCAAACGCAACCTTGAGCGCACTTACATTAAAGCGCCATACGATGCGATTATTGACGAGCGACTAATTAGTTTAGGCAGTGTAGTAAACCCAGGCAATAGCTTTGGTAGCCTAAGCTCAACATCACTGGCTGAAATTCGCTTACCTGTTGCAGATAAAGACCTACAATACCTAAACAATCAAGGTATTGGTGCTAACGTATCAATTAACGCTGAATTTGCAGGTAAACAAACAACGTGGCAAGCGACTATTGTTCGTAGCGAAGGGGTTGTTGACCAACGCAGCCGTATGAATTACCTAGTAGCACAAGTAGCAACGCCTTATGAGCAAAAGCAACCTCTGCGTTTTGGCTCGTACATTAATGCCACCATTGAAGGCCATGCATTAGACAACGCAATTGTTGTTCCGCATCACTTAGTTAAAGACAATAAAGTAGCCGTTTTACAAGATGGCGAAACCCTTACTTTTAAAACACTTAACATAGTGCGCGAACAAAATGGCATGGTAATCGCCGATAATGGCCTTGCTAATGGTGAACAACTTATTACCTCTGCTCTTGAATACCCAACTGAAGGCATGGCAGTCAAGCTAGATAATGCAAAACTAAGTGTGCCAACAACGCAGTTAGCGTTAAAAGAGGAATAAGCCATGACCACGCACAGAGAAAAAGGGCTTATTGCCTGGTTTGCTCGCAACCCAGTTGCTGCAAACCTACTTATGATCTTCATTTTAGTGGGCGGCTTATTGACAGCAATGTCGGTGCGTAAACAAATGTTCCCACAGTTTGAAAGTAACTGGATCAGTATTCAAGCTGTTTACCCTGGGGCTGCGCCACAAGAGGTAGAAGAAGGTATAACCATTAAGGTCGAAGAGTCTTTAGAGGGCCTCGAAGGCATTAAACGTTTAATTACTTATTCAAACCGTGGCTTTTCACAAGCTTGGATAGAAATCGAAGAAAAATACGACCCGCAAGAAGTACTCGACGAAATCAAGATGCAGGTTGATTCAATCAATACCTTCCCTGCTGAGATGGAACGCCCTATTGTTCGCCGCGAAAAGTTTGAGCAAGAAGTCATGATACTCGCTTTGTATGGCGATATGAGTAACTACCAGCTCAAAGAGCTTGGTAACGACATAAAAGATGAGCTACAAGCTTTACCACAAATAAACTTGGTCAACTTTTACAGTGGCTTAAACTACGAAATTGGCATTGAAATCAGCCCAGATAAACTACGTGAGTATGGTTTAACTTTCCGTGATATTGCCACAGCCGTGCGTAGCTTCTCTGCCAATATGTCAGCGGGTCAAATTCGCTCTGAAAATGGCTACATTTCAATGCGTGTTGAAAACCAAGCATATCGTGGTAAAGAGTTCGAAAATCTGCCTTTATTACACCTACCTGATGGCGCACAGGTGTTATTAGGTGATGTAGCAACAATTAACGATGGCTTTGAAGAAGGCTTACAATACTCTAAGTACAACGGTAAAAATTCACTGACTTTTGAAGTAAATGCATCAAAAGATCAAGACATCACTAAAGTTGCTGCGGTATTAAAAAAATACCTAGCAGATAAAGCGCCACAGCTTCCTGCTGGTGTAAAACTATCACCGATTGTTGATTTAACTTACTACCTTGAAGGTCGTCTAAACATGATGATCGACAACATGGTGTGGGGTGGTATTTTAGTAATGGTGGTACTTGCCCTATTCTTGCCACTGCGCTTAGCATTTTGGGTCATGATGGGTTTACCTGTGTCATTCCTAGGTGCATTTTTAATGATGCCTCTGGGCTTTATAGACATCACAGTTAACTTAGCTTCTTTATTCGCATTTATACTGGTGCTGGGGATTGTGGTTGATGACGCCATCGTGGTTGGTGAGTCAGCCAGTGCTGAAATTGAAAAACACGGTCACAGCCTCGATAACGTAGTACGCGGCGTAAAACGCGTTGCTATTCCAGCAACCTTTGGGGTGTTAACCACAATTGCCGCATTCTTACCGCAAACATTGGCATCAGGCCCTGGCTCTGCGTTTTCTAAAGCCATTGGTGGTGTAATTATCCTTTGCTTAATTTTCTCATTGATTGAGTCAAAACTAATTTTACCGGCTCACTTAGCGGCTATGAAAAATAAACCTGCGAATCCTAAAAACCCGTTACACCGTTTACGCTTAGGTATGGATAAAGGCCTGAAAAACTTTGTTGATAATTACTACACTCCATTTATTGGTCGCTGTATTCACTATCGCTACACAGTGATTGTTGGTTTTATCTGTGTACTTATTGTCAGTGGCGGTATGTTTGCGGGTGGTTTAGTGAAATTTGTTGCGAACCCTAAAATTCCGCATGATTTCCCTCGTATCTCTGTTGAAATGAACTTATCGTCATCTGAGCAAGCAACTCTTGAGACAGCACAAACAATTGAAAAGCTGATTTTAGATGTCGATAAACAACTTGAAGAGCAATATGGTCAAGCAATGATCCGCGACTTATCGGTTAGTTTACGCGGTCGTACAAGTGCTCGTATCATGGCAATTTTAGTTGAACCCGATTTACGCCCTATTGATACATTCCAATTAAGTGCTATGTGGCGCGAACAAATGCCACCATTACCGGGGGTGAAAACACTTAATATTGAAGATAGTATCATGAACGGAGGTCGTGATGACGGCGATGTGAGCTTCCGCCTTGAAGGCAAAGATATCAACAAGCTAAAAGAGGTTGCGGCTAAGTTAAAAGAGAAATTAAATAGCATGGAAGGTGTGGGTGATGTTAATGACTCACTACAATCAGCAACCGATGAAGTACAACTTGAACTTAAACCGCTTGCTTACAGCTTAGGCTTAACGCTTTCGGATGTGGCATCACAAGTCAGCTTTAGTTACTACGGCCTTGAAGCACAACGTATTTTACGTGATGGTGAAGAAATTAAAGTAATGATCCGCTACCCTCGTGAATCTCGTGATGCAGTAAGTGACATTACAGATGCACGTATCATTACACCCACTGGCGTGGAAGTGCCGCTTGCTGAAGTCGCTAAGGTTAATATTGTTGATGGCGTAAACCGCATTCGCCGTGAAAATGCTAAACGTACCGTAAACGTATGGGCTGCGGTAAATACTGACCAAGCAGAGCCGTTTGCCATTGCTAAAGAAATTCGTGACGACTACTTACCTAGCCTATTGAAAAGTTACCCAGGTGTAGAAAGTAATGTAGCTGGCCGTATTCAAGAAGAAATGGACAGTGTCGCAGAGCAAGTACGTGATTTTGCTTTATCAATGATGATTATCTTTGCGTTACTTGCTATTCCACTACGCTCATACTCGCAACCATTCATTATTATGTCGGTTATTCCATTTGGCGTAATTGGTGCGATGTTCGGTCACATGATCTTAGGTATGACGATGAGTAGCCTATCGGTATTCGGTATCATCGCAGTTGCCGGGGTTGTAGTGAATGACTCGCTAGTAATGGTCGACTTTGTTAATAAAGCCCGCGCTGAAGGTGTAGCAATTAAAGAGGCTGTGATGCAGGCTGGTGGCCGACGTTTTAGAGCTATTTTATTAACCTCAATCACCACATTCATTGGTGTATTACCAATCATTATGGAAACAAGCTTACAGGCTAAAATAGTTATTCCAATGGCCGTTTCACTTGCTTTTGGTGTGTTATTTGCGACCGTTATTACACTGATATTAATTCCATGTCAGTACGTTGCACTTGAGGACTTTAAACGCCTAATAAGTAAGCTGAAAGGTAAAAAAACACCAACTGAATCTGAGTTACAGACAAGTAGTAACTAATAATATTCCACTATCCCAACCTAACGCTTGGCAAAGTAGTTTGCCAAGCGTTTTTATATCTATTCACTTAATTAACAGGTCTATTTTGAAACAATAAAACCTCGTTGATTACAAAGCAAAAACTTTGTTATTGAGTTGTTCTTGCATTGCTATTGCTCTGGTATTCATGCTGTCGTAATAAGTAATTTTTAACGATAGATTTAATTCATCAAAATGACTAAGAATTACTGCTTGGTAATATATCTACTCACTAGGTAAAGTGTTCTGTTTTTAATATTAATACGGATTACTATTACTAAAAAATAAGTAAATTTGTTCCTATATTTTGTATTGCTTTGCTAAGCTTAAATTAGCATTTAATAAATGAGTCTCTGGCTCAAACCTAATACGTTATAAGGACATAGCTATGAAATTTTTTCGTCAAACGGCTTTGGTTAGTTGTTTTTTATTAGGCACACCTGTATTAGCCGAAAACCAATACTTGCAACAACAGCTTGAACCTATTCTCATTGGTGAATCACACACCATTGAAGAACAGCAGATCCACTCCCCTGAAATGACCATTGCCACATACAAGGCAAATGGCTTTGAGCAAGTTTGGGCTGACATTAAATATGCAAAGCAAGTACTCAACTTAGTCGCACAGTCAGAACTTGAAGGTCTTTCACCCAACGATTATCACTTTGATACATTACTGGCACTTATAGATGAAGTAGATAAACGTGGCACTGATGCAGCCGAGGCACAGTTTGACGTACTAATGACTGACGCAATTATGACCTATGCGAAACATTTGATCCGCGGTAAAGTTAACCCAAAACAGCTAGCATCTACATGGAACTATGAACAATTTGATGTCAGCCCTGATGCTGCAGCAGCTTCTTTACTCAAACATGTAAAATCTAAGAGTCTTGATAAAGGATTAAACAACCTTAAGCCCGTATTACCCCATTATCAAAGGTTAAAGAAAGCGCTAGTATTTTACCGAGAGCTTGATGCAAAAGGTGAGCTACCTGCAATTTCCTTGCAAAGTAAAGCACTTAAACCGGGTCAAACAGACCCAGCAGTGCCGCTCTTAAAACAAAAACTACATCGCTTAAATTATTATACTGGTAACCTATCAGATGCTCACGAGTATGATGATGAACTTGTTGATGCTGTCAAAAAATTTCAATACGCTCATCAAGTTGATGACGATGGTATTATTGGCGGTGCAACTTTAAAACTTCTCAATAAAGACTACAGCGAATATGTGAATGATATTTTAGTTAATTTAGAACGCATTCGCTGGGTTGATAATACGCTCACAGAACGTTTTTTGATCGTAAATATAGCTGGTTATAAGTTGTATTTATTTGAAGATAACAAGCTTAAATGGCAAACCAACGTAGTAGTAGGTCGAAATTACACAAAAACGCCTATTTTTAAAGGTCAAATGAGTTATATCGTGATGAACCCAACTTGGACTGTTCCACGCAGTATTTCAGGTGGCATTATCAAAAAAATGAAAGAAAATCCTAACTACCTAAATGAAAAAGACTTTGTTGTGGTTGATAGCCGTCGTAACCCAGTTGATAGTGAGAGTATTGATTGGGCAAATGCAAGCCGGAAGAACTTTCCGTACTGGTTTGTACAACAACCATCAGAGAATAACTCGCTAGGCCAAATTAAATTTATGTTTCCCAATAAATACTCAATTTATTTGCACGATACACCAGCAAAAAGCCTATTTCAGCAAGACCAACGTGCATTTAGTCACGGTTGTGTAAGAGTCGATGATCCTTTCACCTTAGCTGAAAAAATCTTAGGAACCTCAGATAATTGGTCTCGCAGTGACATTGATGACACTATTGCCGCAAAAGAAACTAAAAAAGTTAGCTTATCTAAACCATTAGACGTGCTATTAATGTACTGGACTGTCTCAGGGAACGATCAGGAAGGTCTTCATTTTTATAGCGATGTTTATAACCGCGATGCAGAACTATTAAAAAAGTTAACTACGCCATTAGCTAATAATTCAATTTAAGGAAAATTATGAAATTAAGCCGTGTTATTTTTTATCTATTTTTCGTTATCAATGCCCAGCGGACTCTAGCCATTGAGCTAAGTGACACGTTACATAGTTTAATTTTAGATGCAAACCAAGTTCTGACTCTTGATAACACGGCTGATTTTACTCCTACTGCTGTTTCAGATGTTGAAACAGCACGACTAGGACCAACCAGCATTGCCATAAATGCGCCCAACAATGCGGGTTTCTACAACCTAGTACTGAGTAATGGTAAAGTCACTAAACACTTGCTCATTATCGTGAAAAAACCTTTCAATTCAGGCAATAAACAATTGAATAATTACCAAATAGGGCTATACCCTGCCCCTTATAAGAATTACCCACAGTACACTGCGCCAAACGGATTTATCGAAATTTTTGAAAAAGACTTATCACGTCAGCTTACTCCTCATGTACAAATTAAAAATGTAATTTGTAAGCAAGTGAGTAGCTTTCCAAAATATTTATATATAAATAACGACGGCTTGATGATGCTCGAAGAGTTACTCACGTTTGTACAAAGTGAAGGGATTAAAGTCAGCAAATTTGCCTTTATTAGTGGCTATCGAACTCCCCACTACAACCGCTCTATTGGTAATGGCAAACACAGCCGACACCAATATGGTGATGCCTTTGACTTATATATAGATGAGAATGGCGATGGCCGAATGGACGACTTAAATGGCGATGGAAAACTAACGATTGCTGATGTTGATGTACTTTATAAAGTGTTCGAAAAATTTCAAAAACAGAGCCGCTATAACGGCGGTATCGGTCGCTATAAACCCGCCTCTCACCACGGTGGTTTTGTTCACATAGATAATCGAGGATTTACCGCTAGGTGGTAATACAATCTTCATATAATCCTTGTTTATATATTATCCAATTGCATTACTGCTGCTTGATTGCTAAGTTATTGTGAGGAAGGGAAAATCACTGTGAAGAGGTGATTTGAGACAGTGGTATTGAAGAAATTTAATCACCCTACTCAATTACACACAACCATCAGTTAGAACAACACACTATCTCAGCAACGGAGATCCAATAAGCCCCGCTGGTTATTGGCAAGCACTTCAAAATGGGAGTGTATCTGTAGTGCATTACAGTAATTTAGACCACACCAGAATGGTAAGCCTTATCAATCAAGCCATGCGCAATGAGGTTTTACATAGGTTAATGTAACCAACAAATAACAAGGACAGTAATGAACATATTCTGTAAGAAATTAAGGTTGCTTGTAGTTTTTTATTTACTCGCAACTTCAAGCATTGCACACAGCCAAAACAAGCAGGAAGAGATGGCTGATTTTATCCAAGGCTTTCATGACTACAAGCAGTTTAATGGTAATGTATTAGTCGCAAAAGATGGAAAAGTACTGTTTGAACAAAGCTTTGGCTATGCCAACTTTGAATGGGATATAAAGCATAGTGATAAAAGTAAATTTAGAGTTGGTTCAATTACCAAACAATTTACCGCTATGTTAATTCTGCAATTAGCACAAGATGGTAAACTTAAACTCGATGATCACCTTGCAAAATACCTACCTGACTACAGACATGATATAGCCACTAAAATTACTCTTCGCCAAATACTTAATCATACCTCTGGTCTTGGTAATTATACTCAAGCAAAATCGTTTCGTGATGAGTACAGCCGAAACCCCTACAGTGTTGATGAATTTATTCGCTTGCTATGTAGTGATGATCTAGTGTTCGAGCCTGGCACTGAATTTCGTTATAGCAATTCTGGCTACTTTATTTTAGGGGCGGTAATCGAAAAGGTAACAGGTCAAAAATATCAAGACGTATTACAGAAGAACATTTTAGATCCACTCGATATGAAGGATACAGGCTATGATTCTCACAATAAAATCATTAAATTTCGCGTATCGGGTTACGACAACGGCCTAGCAGGCTATAGCAATACTGATTATTTAGATATGTCTATCCCGTATGCTGCTGGGTCTATGTATTCAACAGCACGAGATTTACTAAAATGGGATCAAGCTCTTTACTCGGATAAGTTATTGAACAAAGAGTATAAGAGGCAGATGTATCAAGTTTCTGAGCAAAGAAATTATGCGCTTGGATGGGAAGTAACAAATCTTGATAAAAGCACCTATGGAAAAGCCCTAACACGTATTCAACATGGTGGTGGCATCAATGGTTTTAATGCATTTATAAGTAGGATAATCGAAGACAAATTACTGGTTATCATTTTAAATAACACCGGTGGTGCGCCACTCACTCCCATGACTAATGGCTTACTTGCAATCTACTATGGCAAACCCTACGAAAAAGCGACAGAGCATGCAGATAGTAAACTTTATAACGCATTTAAACATGAAGGTATTGCAGGGTTAAAGAAAACCTATCAGCAAATGGTGAGTGATGATAATACGCCAAGAGAAAGGTCGCTAAACTACTTTGGCTATGAATTAATGCAGATGGGTGAGCTAGACGCCGCAATAACAGTGTTTGAACTCAACAACCAATCTTATCCAGAGTCCGCAAATACGTTTGACAGTTTAGGTGAAGCATATTTAGCTGCCGGTGATAAACAAAAGGCATTAGCAAGTTACAAAAGTGCGTTAAAACTAAACCCTGACAGTGAAAGTGCCAAACAAGCAATTGAGAAATTACAATAAACAAGCTCAGCTACTCTATACCTAAAATAATTAGTTATCGAGTACCCGCTTATCTAAAATCCCTTTTTCAATCAGTTGATTGAGAATCGCCTTGGTTTTTTCTCGGCATATATCACGAACTAAACGAACTGCGGGTGTTATTGACTGACGGCTTGGGCATATTAGCCAAAGCTCTGCACATAAGTGAGGGTAATTTTGCATTACTGGCACTACCCGCCCACTTAGCAAATCATCACTGATATCAATACATGATTTAACCGCAAGGCCTTTACCAGCCACACACCAACGCCTTACCAAGTCACCATCGTTAGATGCTCGGCGGCCTTGCATTTTTACCTTAAAACGTTCGGTTCCATCGGTAAAATCCCAGACATTATTAATGATATCTTGAAGTTGATAAAATAAACCTTGATGCTGGGTTAATTCATCAGGATGTGTTGGCGCGCCATATTCGGCAATGTACTCTGGGGTCGCACATAACAGTCGTGGCACATTACAAATTTTAAAACCATATAAGTTTGAATCAGATGGCGAGCCATACCTAAGTGCGAAATCAACGGAGTCTCGGTAAAAGTCGACATTACTATCGCTAATATGCGGGCGCATACTCAACTTTGGATATTCATCGAGTAACTCATCTAACCAAGGAATAATAATATTGCGGCCTAAATCTGACGATAGTGCGACTCTTAGCTCCCCTTCGATTTCATCATGCTCACCTTTTAAAGCAAGTGTCGCTTGCTCAAGCATGAGCACTGCTTGCTGACACTGAGGTAAAAAGCGCTCCCCAGCCGCAGATAAGCGCAAATGACGAGTTGTACGAACAAATAACTCAGCACCCAGCGCTGCTTCAACACGTTTAATTGCCGCACTGGCGGTAGCGGCTCGCATGTCTAACTTTGCTGCTGCGGTTGTAATACTGCGAAACTCAGCAACCTTGAGGATTAATTTGAGATCTTCAACCAGCATATTAACTAAAATTTTTTGATAATGTTTATTCGATTATGCGCTTTATCGCAAAGTATGCAAGGCGTAAACTGCACCTAATTGTTATACATGCGGGAGCAAATCATGACACACCCTATTATTTCTGACTTACAACGCCGTTACACAAGTAAACGTTACGACGCTTCAAAGCACATTAGCCAAGCAGACTTAGCTGTAATTTTAGAAGCATTACGCTTATCGCCATCGTCTATTAATTCTCAACCTTGGAAATTTGTAGTCATCGAATCAGATCAAGCTAAGCAACGTTTGCATGATAGTTTTGCAAATAAGTTTCAGTTTAACCAACTACATGCTAAAACAGCATCACACACCATTTTATTTGCTTATAACCCAAGCTATAAACGTGCTGATTATGAAAAGGTAATCGATGCTGATATTGCCAATGGTCGTACAAAAGCAGAAAACAAAGAGCAAGCATTTGGCGCATTCGCTTTCGTTGATTTAAATACTGATGAGCAAGGAGTTAACGCACATTGGACAAAAGCTCAAACTTACATTGCTTTAGGTAATACCATGCATACTGTCGCTCGTTTAGGTATAGATTCAACCCCAATGGAAGGCGTAGATAAAGACTTACTTGGTGAGCTTTTTGCTGATGAGTTAGATGGTTATGTATGTGAAGTGGCACTCGCTATTGGTTATCACGAGCCAGAGCAAGATTATAATGCTGCATTACCAAAATCGCGTTTAGATAAAGATGCGGTGATTACTGTAGTTTAAAGCCTAAAGATTATGCAGGCTTTGCCTGCATAATTGTTATTTTAGGTCAGTCTTCACAACCACATTACTCGCCATACCTTCACACAAATCTGCTGTTATTGTGGCAACAGCACCATTAATTAATGCTAAATTAGGGGCTACGTGGCCAATGTCGGCATCAACAATAACTGGGAATAAATTACCTTTAAATGCGAGCTCTATTGCTTGGTATTCATCAAAGTAGCAGTCGTTATTAATTGCAGGGCTGCGGCCAAATACCACCGCATTTACATCAGTAAAAACATCATTCAACTTTAACGATAACAAACAACGTGCAAGAGCCATCGGACTAAGCTCTGCATTTTCTAGGTATAAAATTAATCCCTCAGGCGCATACTGCTTTTTAAATTCATGCAATGCATAGTAATTTGAGGGTAACAACAGACCTAACGTATCTAAACAGCCGCCAATTAAGCGTCCAGACACTTCAATTTGGCGTTTATCTTTATAGTTAATACATCGCCATTGGCTTGGAGCGGTATAGTCAAATTGAGCCTCAGGCTTAGCTTTATAATCAATAGGCTTTTGCTGATAAAAAGGCGACGCGACTTGATGCAGTTGCTGTTTTTCTTCAAGTGACATGGCACTGAATATATTTGCTAAATAAACATCGGGATCGTCAGGGTGAATTTGCATTAAATTTGCAGCGTGCAAGGTTGCCCAGCCACAACGAGTTGTTAATGCACACGCAAACGTGCTGATATCTGAAAAGCCAACCAACCATTTAGGCCTTGCTTTACTTATGGCATTGAAATCCAGAAGAGGTAAAATTTCCATGGTAAGATCACCGCCCCATGGCGGCATAATGGCTGCTATTGAATCATCAGTTAAATACTGCATTAGCTCATCAGCACGTTGCTTTGCACTATTGTGTGACTGACGTAAACAGGCACCTTCAATAACAGTAAAACCTTTGGCAGTTAAGCCATTAAGTACTATGTCTAAGCGTTCATGAAAGACTTTATCAACACCTGATGAAAAAGCACATATGGCTATTTTATCACCTTGCTCAAGCGGTTTAGGATATTGAATTTTTGCCATTATTACTCCTTCATTACGACTGTATAATAGCCAACGTACCGAATAAATCCACGCCTGTAAACAGGCATAAAAAAACCGCGGTAGTAAACCGCGGTTTTTATCAATGCTTGGTTAAGCTATTAAATATACTCAACTTCAATGATTTCGTACTCTACCTCACCGTTTGGTGTTTTAATGATAACGGCATCGTCTACCTCTTTACCAATTAAACCTCGTGCGATTGGCGAGTTAACAGAGATCAAGTTATTTTTGATATCTGCCTCATCATCACCTACGATTTGGTATTTCACCTCAGCGTCGGTTTCAACATTAACGATAGTCACTGTAGTGCCAAAAATAACCTTGCCAGTTTTTGGCATTTTAGTTACATCGATGATTTGCACATTTGAAAGCTTCGCTTCGATTTCTTGAATACGGCCTTCGCAGAAACCTTGTTGCTCACGAGCAGCATGGTATTCAGCGTTTTCTTTCAAATCACCATGTTCACGCGCTTCAGCGATATCAGCAATAATTTTTGGGCGTGTAACTGTTTTTAATTCGTTAAGTTCTTCGCGCAGTAATGCTGCACCACGAACTGTCATCGGAATTGATTGCATATTATTCTCACTTAATCCAAGGGTGAATGTATCACCCTTGGCACATTTCCTTAGTTCATTCGCTGGTGTAATTCCTGAACTGACGTCACACTGCTACGGTCGTCTGCTTGATTAGCAGTACAGTTAGCAAATGCCGCGTTCAGTGTCGTTGTGTAGTTTGTCTTGTGCTGTAATGCACCACGACGTAACACCTTCGAATCTTCAATCGCTTGGCGACCTTCAGTAGTGTTTACAATATAGCTGTATTCACCATTTTTAATTCTATCAAGAATATGAGGGCGGCCTTCGAATACCTTGTTCACGCGACGAACTGCAATACCTGCTTCTTCAAGGGCTTTAGCAGTACCACCTGTTGCATCTAACTCAAAACCAAGGTCAGTCATGGTTTTAGCTAGTTCAACAATACGTGGCTTGTCACTGTTGCGTACCGATAGTAACGCGCGACCACCGCGTGGTAAAGTGTTGCTTGCACCTAATTGTGCTTTAGCGAATGCTTCGGCGAAAGTTTCACCAACACCCATTACCTCACCCGTTGAGCGCATTTCTGGGCCACGGATTGGATCAACACCTTGGAACTTAGCAAATGGCAATACCACTTCTTTAACACTGTAGTAAGGAGGAATTACTTCTTTAGTAATACCTTGGCTCGCCAGCGACTGACCCGCCATACAACGTGCCGCTACTTTAGCAAGCGCGATACCTGTCGCTTTAGAAACAAACGGTACTGTACGTGCAGCACGTGGGTTTACTTCGATTAAGTAAACTTTACCGTCTTTCACAGCAAACTGTGTATTCATTAGACCTACTACGCCAAGCTCAAGTGCCATATCAGTCACTTGCTTACGCATCACGTCTTGAACTTCAGCTGTTAATGAGTGCGCTGGTAATGAACATGCTGAGTCACCAGAGTGAACACCTGCTTGCTCAATGTGCTCCATGATACCACCGATGATTACTTGCTCACCGTCACAGATTGCATCAACGTCAACTTCGATTGCGTTATCTAAGAAATGGTCAAGTAGTACTGGCGCTTCATTTGACGCTGATACTGCTTCAGTCATGTAACGACGTAAATCGTCTTCATCATATACCACTTCCATCGCGCGGCCACCTAGTACGTATGAAGGACGTACAACAAGTGGGAAACCGATTTCAGCTGATTTTGCAATCGCTTCTTCCATTGAAGTTACTGTTGCATTCTCTGGCTGAAGAAGGTTTAAACGCTCAACTAATTGTTGGAAACGCTCACGGTCTTCTGCACGGTCGATAGCATCTGGTGAAGTACCAATAACTGGCACACCGTTCGCTTCAAGTGCACGAGCAAGTTTAAGCGGCGTTTGACCACCGTACTGAACGATAACACCTTTAGGCTTTTCAACACGTACGATTTCTAATACGTCTTCTAGCGTGATTGGCTCGAAGAATAAGCGATCAGATGTATCATAGTCAGTTGAAACAGTTTCAGGGTTACAGTTAACCATGATTGTTTCGTAGCCGTCTTCACGTAAAGCTAATGCTGCGTGAACACAGCAGTAATCGAATTCAATACCTTGACCGATACGGTTAGGGCCACCACCGATTACCATGATTTTATCTTTGTCAGATGGGTTCGCTTCACACTCTTCATCGTATGTTGAGTACATGTAAGCTGTGTCTGAGCTAAATTCGGCAGCACAGGTATCAACGCGCTTGTAAACAGGCACGATATCTAACTGGTGACGCTTTTTACGAATTTCTGCTTCAGAGACACCAGCAATTTCTGCGATACGCGCATCAGCGAAACCTTTACGCTTAAGCTTACGTAAGAACTCAGCATTTAAACCAGCCATACCAACTTCGCTGATTGTTGCTTCGTCTTTTAAGATGTCTTCGATTTGCACTAGGTACCAAGGGTCAATCTTAGTTAGTTCGAAAACTTCTTCTACGCTCATACCGTGACGCATTGCATCTGCTACATACCAAATACGCTCTGCACCTGGCTCACGTAATTCACGGATGATTTTTTCTTTCGCTTTCGGGTCATCAAGAGCAACGATTGGGTTAAAACCCGTTGCGCCTACTTCAAGACCACGTAATGCTTTATGTAATGACTCTTGTTGGTTACGACCAATCGCCATAACTTCACCCACAGACTTCATCTGTGTTGTAAGACGGTCGTTTGAACCGGCGAATTTTTCGAAGTTAAAACGTGGGATCTTAGTCACAACGTAGTCAATTGACGGCTCGAAAGACGCTGGTGTTTTACCGCCAGTGATGTCGTTTTGTAGCTCATCAAGGGTGTAACCTACTGCTAGTTTTGCAGCGATTTTCGCAATTGGGAAACCGGTTGCTTTTGATGCTAGAGCAGATGAACGCGATACACGTGGGTTCATCTCAATGATAACCATACGGCCATCGACTGGATTCACACCAAACTGTACGTTTGAACCACCTGTTTCAACGCCGATTTCACGAAGTACCGCCATCGATGCATTACGCATGATTTGGTATTCTTTGTCTGTTAGCGTTTGCGCTGGTGCAACCGTAATTGAGTCACCAGTATGAACACCCATTGGGTCAAAGTTTTCGATAGAACATACGATGATACAGTTGTCGTTTTTGTCACGAACAACTTCCATTTCGTACTCTTTCCAACCGATTAATGATTCATCGATTAGAAGCTCATTTGTTGGTGATAAATCTAAACCACGCTCACAAATTTCATCAAATTCTTCTTGGTTGTATGCAACACCACCACCGGTACCCCCCATAGTGAATGATGGACGAATGATACATGGGAAACCTATGCGGCTTAGTACATCGTGTGCTTCTTCCATTGAGTGAGCGATTTCTGCACGCGGACACTCAAGACCAATGTTTTTCATTGCAGCGTCAAAACGCTCACGGTTTTCAGCTTTATCGATTGCATCAGCAGTTGCACCGATTAACTCAACGCCGTGTTTAGCCAATACACCGTGCTTATCTAAATCAAGTGCACAGTTTAATGCAGTTTGACCACCCATAGTAGGAAGTACTGCATCTGGCTTTTCTTTTTCAATGATTTTCTCTACCACTTCCCAGTGAATTGGTTCGATGTACGTCGCATCAGCCATTTCAGGGTCAGTCATGATAGTTGCAGGATTCGAGTTTACAAGAATAACTCGATAGCCTTCTTCTCGTAGTGCTTTACACGCTTGTGCACCAGAGTAGTCAAATTCACAAGCTTGACCGATTACAATCGGGCCTGCGCCTAAGATAAGAATGCTTTTTATGTCGGTACGTTTTGGCATTGTTACTCCGGTTAAATTAGTTTGAACGTGCTTGCATCAAATCGATGAAGTGGTCGAATAATGGTGCCGCGTCGTGTGGACCAGGGCTTGCTTCTGGGTGACCTTGGAAGCTAAATGCTGGTTTATCTGTGCGGTGAATACCTTGTAGCGTGCCATCGAATAGTGAAACGTGCGTTGCACGTAAATTCGCTGGTAATGTTGCTTCATCAGCTGCGAAACCGTGGTTTTGCGCTGTGATCATAACAACATTGCGGTCAAGATCTTTAACTGGGTGGTTACCACCGTGGTGACCGAACTTCATTTTTACTGTTTGTGCACCTGAGGCAAGAGCAAGTAATTGGTGACCTAAACAAATACCAAAAATTGGCGTGTCTGTTTCAAGGAAAGTTTTAATTGCTTCAATCGCGTATGTACACGGCTCAGGGTCACCAGGGCCATTTGATAAGAAGATACCGTCTGGGTTAAGTGCTAATACATCTTCTGCTGATGTTTGTGCAGGCACTACGGTTAATTTACAACCGCGGTCTACTAACATACGTAAGATATTACGTTTAACACCGAAGTCATAAGCAACAACGTGGAACTTCTCGTCTGCTGCTTCTAGCGTTTTAAAGCCTGAACCTAATGTCCAGCTTGATTCACGCCACTCAAAATTTTCCTTGGTTGAGACAACTTTTGCTAAATCCATGCCTTTTAAGCCTGGGAAGGCTTGCGCAGCTTCAAGCGCTTTTTTCTCATCTAACTCGTCGCCCGCGATGATACAACCATTTTGAGCGCCTTTATCACGTAAGATACGTGTTAATTTACGAGTGTCGATGTCTGCAATACCTAAGATATTGCGTTCTTTTAAGTAATCACTTAACGATTGCTCGTTACGGAAATTACTTGCTAGCAGTGGCAAATCACGGATCACTAGGCCTTTAGCCCAGATTTGACCCGCTTCTTCGTCTTCGCTGTTAGTACCCGTATTACCGATATGTGGGTACGTCAAAGTTACGATTTGTTCCGCGTATGAAGGGTCAGTCAAAATTTCTTGATAACCAGTCATAGACGTATTGAATACTACTTCGCCCACTGACATGCCGTCAGCGCCGATTGCAGTACCGCGAAACACTGTGCCGTCTTCTAGGACTAACAGAGCGGATTTAGTCAAGTTAACCTCCTAACAGTAAAAAACGGGAGTAAAGTCATTTGCTCTACTGCCCGTTTATAGCGATTGGAAACACGCATTTATGAATTTTTGGCAAATTGGCGCTATTCTACAGTAATTTAGCTTGTAGATCTAATCTTAATTAATAAAATAGTAAAAATAAGCGCTATTAACTAAAAACTCGCTGAAACTGCCAAAAATCAAACTAAACTACTTCAAGTCAAGCACATCTTGCATATCATAAAGTCCAGCTGGTTTATTTTTCAACCAGCCCGCAGCTCTTACAGCTCCTAATGCAAAGGTCATTCTTGAACTTGCTTTATGAGTTAATTCTAGCCTTTCGCCAGAAGTTGCGAAATATGCGGTGTGTTCACCTACTATATCCCCGCCTCTCATGACCGAATAACCTATTTCATTTTGCGATTTTGCATGTTCGTCATTGCTTCTGTCAAATCGTGCAACTTCATCGTGTTGCCAGCCTTTTGCCTCAGCAATTGCTTCTCCAATTGCCAGCGCGGTGCCCGAAGGTGCATCAATTTTGTGACGATGATGAGCTTCAAATATTTCGATGTCCATGTCATCGCCAAACTTCACAGCCGCAGTCTGCACTAAGTTAAGCAGTAAATTCACACCTACGCTATAATTGCGCGCAAAAACAATCGGAATATGCTTTGCTGCTTCATTTAAAGCATCAATGTCGTCTTGATTAAGACCCGTGGTACCAATTACCATCGCGATATTTTTTTCTACGGCTGTTTTTAAATGACTACGCATACCTGCAGGTAAGGTAAAATCAATCAGTACATCAGTATCTTTTACATCTGACTCTTTACTAAATGACACATCAGCTGTTGCGGCACTGTTTAATTGATTAACGGCAATATCTAAAAGTGGCGAGTTGTCACGAACATACGCGCCCGTTAAAGTTGCATCTTCTTTTTTTGTGACAGCTTCTAAAAGTGCCAGCCCCATACGGCCGTTTGCACCAAATACACCTATACGATTCATACTATTACCTTACCTATTCTTATTAGCTGGCTAGATTTTATCGAAAACTCATGTAATAGTCAGGTTAGCTTATAAAAAACACTGAGCTAATTTATGCTGAGTTTATGTTTTATAAAATAACAACAATAATAACAGATAGTCTTTGCATTTAGCCATCTATACATTTAAACTTCTTCCTTTGCGCCGATTTGGTCTTTGGCTTGCGGGCGCTGTTGATGTCTTTTAGACACAACTAAATACAGCTAAAAGAAGTCTTTGGCTGTGTTATTGGTTATCTAACGAGGAATATGATGCAGCCATCATTTAATAAAACAAAAGCAAAATTATCTTTGCTGCCGCTTTTGGTGTTTGTCGGCTTATTTTTAGGCGCTGGCTTATACTTACAATCTCAAGGTGTTGATTACGCTTTTTATCAATTACCTGCTCCAGTGGCAATTTTACCTGCCATCATGCTGGCGTTTATCTTAAATAAAAATACCATCAACCACAGTGTTGAAACCTTTATTAAAGGTGCTGGCCACAGCAATATCATCACGATGTGTTTGATATATCTTCTCGCTGGTGCGTTTTCTGCGGTTGCCGGTGCAACAGGTGGTGTTGATGCCGTTGTTAATGCAGGTTTATCACTTATACCGCCAGCATTATTACTACCGGGATTATTTTTAATCGCCGCTGTTGTGTCGACTGCAATGGGTACTTCAATGGGTACTATTGGTGCTATTGGTCCGATTGCTTATGCCGTCGCCCAAAAAACAGGTATTGATCCATCACTGATGGCAGGCACGATTGTATCGGGTGCCATGTTTGGTGATAACTTATCAATTATCTCTGACACAACGATTGCTGCAACCCGCACGCAAGGCTGTGAAATGAAAGATAAATTCCGCGAAAATTTAAAAATTGCACTGCCTGCTGCAGCATTAACAATCGGTTTGTTATTTTTCTTAACACCTACTGCAGAAGCTGTAGAAACTCAAGACTTCGATATTTTATTAGTATTGCCTTATGCCTTTATCTTGGTACTCGCGGTAATGGGCTTTAACGTATTTGTGGTGCTATTTAGCGGTATTATCTTTGCTGCACTCATGGGCTTTACTGGCAGCTATGAAGGGGCGAGTTTTGTTAAAGATGTTTATAAAGGCTTTACCGATATGCAGGAAATTTTCTTGCTATCGATGTTTATTGGTGGACTTTCAGAATTTATCCGTATTAATGGTGGTCTTGATTATATTGCTAACAAAATTCAAGCAATTACTAAAGTTATCGCTAAATGGCACCGTAAAGTTGCTGATCAATTAGGGATTGCAGCCCTCGTTATGACCAGCAACCTATGTATTGCTAATAATACGGTATCAATTATTGTTGCAGGCCCAATTGCTAAAAAATTAGCGGATGATGGCGAAATTACAGGTAAGCGTTCAGCAAGCTTGCTTGATATTTTTGCTTGTGTAACACAAGGCTCACTGCCTTATGGCGCACAAGCGCTATTGTTGGGTGCTACTTTTAAAATTAGCCCATGGGAAGTATCAACATCATCTTATTATTGTTTTATTCTTGCTTTTACTGCAGTAGCGGTAATTTGCTTACGTCGGAATAAAGCATAAGTTAAATAATTTTTGCCAAGATACGCCCAATTTAGGGCGTATCTGCTATAATCCTCCTGTATATACCCAAACCACCTCAAGATGCGAGTTTCAGTTGGAATTAAAAGCGATTTAGGCAAGGCATTGATTGCAAGTAATAGTGGTTCTATTGTTAAAATCAATAACGCAGTATAAATCGCTTTTAAACCAACCCTTTGGGCGCTTCACAGGCACTTACTCTCATCGTTGTTACTTCTTAAAAGGGATTGCCATTGTTGCAAAGTAACGCCTTGATATTAAGCACCTGTGAAACGCTGAATTCTGCATCTTGAGGTGGCTTGGGTATATAACCCTTTACACCATCAATATTGAGATATGAACTTGAAAAAGATCCTTTCTGTTGCTGCGCTATGTGCAGTAAGTACTTCAGGCTATGCCGCTAATTGGAGCTCTACGCAATTACACGTTAATAACGGTGAACACAAAAATCCGTTTTCATTAACTAAGTCAAATACCACGGTTGTTTCATTGCAACACGCTTCTGGTTACGACTATGGCGATAACTTCTTTTTTATTGATTACAGCAATGACGACCGTCAAGATGGCTATCAAGACAAAGACTTTTATGGCGAGTGGTATTCAACATTTAGCTTATCAAAAATCTCTGGCAATGACTTTTCATACGGCGCAATTGCCGATGTAGGCTTAACAGCAGGTTTTAATGCAGCGGGTGACGCAAAAGTACTGAAGTATTTACCAGGTGTAAAATTGAACTGGCAAGCTCCGGGCTTTAGCTTTTTATCTACCCTATTCACCGCTTACATTGATGACAGTGAAGGCGTAGCACGTGGTGGCGCACCAACTGAATCAAACAGCTGGATGATTGATGTTGCATGGGGTTACCCATTTACTATTGGCTCACAAAAGTTCAATGTAACAGGCCATGTTGAATACATCGCTGAACGTGAAAATGAATTTGGTGAAGATGTAAAAGCGTGGATTTTAGCACAGCCAATCATTACTTGGGATTTAGGTCATGCAATGAGCATGAAAGAAAATACCCTACTGCTAGGTCTTGAGTGGCAATACTGGCACAACAAGCTAGGTACAGACACTACTGAGTCAGTACCACAACTTCACGTTGAGTGGACGTTTTAACGAGTTGCTAGTTGCTAGTTGCTAGTTGCTAGTTGCTAGTTATCAAATTAAAGCCTGCAGTTATCTAAACTACAGGCTTTTTAAATTTTAGAGTAAAATTTGACATACATTCGATCGTGGTTCTACAGTTAGATTTTAGGAGAACCTCATGAATAAATCATTTATCATTAGTAGCTTACTAGCTTTAACTACTTCTTTCCTAGCCAATACAACTGAGCTTAAACCTGCAATAAAATGCGGTTTACCAAAACCTTACTCAATGCCAAAACTTGATCAAGTTACTTACGACGGAAAAGCCTGTTTTTGCCAAGAAAATGATTGTAATTGGAAAGATATAGATATTACTCTTTTAATTGAGGGTATAGCTATGGTTAGTCTGGCGCAAAAATGTGGTATTCCTGAGCAGCTATCCGCTCCTTCAATCGAGCAGACAACTTACCCAGGAAAAGTGTGTATTTATGAGAATAAAAAATATTATTGGCAAAATGTTGATATTCAACCTTTGCTCTATTGATCATAATTTACACTGCGGGGTTTTCCCTTTCGCTCTAGCCGCTTGTTGAGCTTTTAATGCATCTGACATGTGCTTTTGAAGCTCTTTAATTCGGTTACCCGGAGCTGGGTGAGTCGACATAAACTCGGGTGTACCACTACTACCTGCTGCACTCATATTTTGCCAAAGAGATACTGATTGCTCTGGGTTAAATCCTGCTTTTGCCATTAAATCTAGACCTACAATATCTGCCTCTGATTCATGTGAGCGACTAAATGGTAATACCACCCCATATTGTGCGCCTAAACCCAAAGCCTGCATGATTTCGCCTCGATATTGCACATTCCCCATATCAAGTGCCGCACCACCAACTTGTAAGCCAGTTTGTAAAAGTGCATTCTGTGAAACACGTTCATTTGAATGTTCAGCTATCACGTGTGCAACTTCATGACCTAAAACAGTAGCAAGTTGGTCTTGGTTTACCGCTACTTTTAATAAACCAGTATGAACCCCGATATAACCACCCGGTAAGGCGAATGCATTTGCAGAATCGTCTTCAAATACTACAACTTCCCAAGACTGTTTTGCATACTCATTTGGCAGTACAGAAATTACATCATCGGCAATACACTTAACATAGCTATTAACTCGTGGGTCTTTATTAACAGGCTGCGTTTTTTTCATTTCTGCAAAACTGGCTTGTCCCATTTGATTCATTTGTTGATCAGAGTAAAGCGCAATTTGCGTGCGTCCTGTTGGTGAGGTTTTACAACCAGCTAAAACAGCGGTAGCTAACACTGCCATCAATAACTTTTTCATACGAATCCTTGAAATACTTGGTGCAATAATCGCTAATATAGCAAAGCATTGCTTAATTTTATATGAAAATGAACGACCTCATTATCAGTTGTTGTTTTTTCGTTAATTCTTTTACTTAGCAGGCAAACTAAGTTCACCACAGGGGTTCACACTGCTACAATAGTGACCTAACTTTCGATTAATGAGTAACCAATGCCTTCCCCAGAGATTTTAAATAAACGCATTTTATTACCGTTACTGGCAAGTATTGTTGCAATTACCCCTCTTGCCATAGATTTATACCTACCTGCAATGCTGGTAATTGCAAACGACTTGCAAACGACGATGCCAAATGTGCAAATTTCACTGAGCATTTATCTTGCAGGTTACGCCCTTGGCATGTTGTTTTTTGGTCCAATTGCCGATGAGCTTGGTAGGCGACTACTTGCTAAAGTAGGCTTAAGTTTATTCGGTATTAGCTCATTGGCTCTGGCATTTTGCCAAAATATTGAATTGTTTTGGTCTTTAAGAGCCATTCAAGCTTTTACCGGAGCTGCTGCGACGGTTGTAGTGCCCGGGATCATTCGCCATATTTACCGCGAAAATACTGCTAAAGGTATGTCGTATGTGTCTATGATTATGATGGTGGCTCCACTGATAGCCCCTACCCTTGGCTCACTCATTATGGGCATCTCAACCTGGCAGGTTATTTTTATCGTTCTAGCAGGCTATAGCTTTACAATTTTAGCCTTAGTCCAAATACATCTGATCGATATTCCTATATTTAAAAGTAAACAGCGCGGTTTAGCATTGTTTTTCAATAGTTATAAAACGGTATTTTCACGCCGCAGCGCACTTGCCGATATTGCCAGCTCTATGTTTGCCTCATTCGCATTCTTTTGCTTTTTAACATCAGTGCCTTATGTATATCTCGATTTCTTCAAAGTAGATGAGCAATTGTTCGGTGTGCTATTTGCTTTTAACGTGTTGGCTTTAATGTTCGGTAACTTTATGAATACACGTTTAGTGCCACGTTTAGGCTCTCGTAAACTTTTATTTATTGGCCTTGGCATTGGCTTTGTTGCTGGCGGGGCATTGTTATTATTCAGTGTGATGCATTTATCGCTATATTTCATCGTTGCCACCATTGCACCATTAATGATGAGCTTAGGTATTGTAGCAAGTAATGCAGACTCATTGATTCTTATGCAATTTGAAGAAAAGTCAGGTACTGCAACAGCTGTTATTGGTACACTGAGATTCGGTAGTGGTGCTTTAGTTGGGCCTATCCTTGCTTTTGTTCATCCACAAAGTGCTATTCCATTTTCTGCGATGATGTTCAGCGCACTGATACTGATATTACTTGTACAGCTTTGGCATCGAAAACGATACCAATCGACTTAAATCTTGAACACAATTTTAATAAAAAAAATGCCTGTAATTTACAGGCATTTTTTCTATCTCTTTAAAGCTTATTCAGCTTCTTTCGATACCATAACCATTGCAGGACGTAATAAACGGCCATTTAATGTGTAACCTTTCTGCATTACTGCAAGAACAGTGTTAGGTGCTACGTCATTGCTTGGCTGAATTGACATTGCTTGATGAAATTCAGGATTAAATTGTTCACCCTGAGGATTAACAATTTCAACACCGAATTTTGATACCGCATCATTAAAACTCTTAACGGTCATTTCGATACCTTCAAGCACAGGTTTAAGCTGTTCATTTTCTTTATCAGAAAACTCAATTGCACGCTCTAGGTTATCGATAACAGGTAGTAATTCGTTGGCAAACTTTTCAAGTGCAAACTTATGTGCTTTTTCTACATCTTGAGCGGCACGACGACGCATGTTCTCAACATCTGCTGCAGCGCGAACAACACTGTCTTTTTGATCGTTTATAGTTTGCTTAGCAGCTTCTAACTCGCTGTGCAGTAGCGCGATTTCTGCTTCAGGGCTCATTTCTTCGCCTTCAACTTGCTCTGCTGCTTCAACGGCTGCATCAACATCCGCTTGCATTTGTTCAAATTCTTCGTTTAGTTCAACTTCTTGCTCTGGTGATTTTGTCTGCTCAGACATAGCTTACATGCTCCAATTCTTTACAACTGCGGTAATTATGGGGATTGAATAAAAAGATTCAAGAGGCTGATGAGCCGATTAACTCAAATTCTTGGATGATTGCTTCTATTTGTGCTGATTTTGGACAAATAACACAAAATCGACTCTGATATTCTTGGTTATTAAAGTATGGAACGCTGATAACCATTAGCTCATCACAATCAGTAAATGGTAGTTGTTCTGTATTAAGAACCGATAAACCATTTTTAAATGCCAACTTATCTTCAACGAAATTTAAAAATGATACGCCAATATTAAGACTGGTTTGGCAATCAACTTGGCGATAAAGATAATTTTCGCCCACCACAATGCTATTATCAGAGCCCAGTTTTTGACTTAACTGTCTTGTCCATTGTGTGAGTGAATCATGACAATTATGCGGTGCAGTGTTGGCCATCGCCTTCATGCGATACAATCCTTCCATCAGGGTTTGTTGACTGAACACCGTGTTTAGCCAAGTCGCAAATTGATAACGCACAGCATCACTTGAATCCTCAGGTTTAGTGATACAAATATTGTGGCTTTGCCCTGCTCTATCAAGCAACAAAATAAGCCAGTTGCTAGCATCAAAATCAAGTACTTCAACACGGAAAACCAGTTGTGAACTTACCTGTGGCAAGCCAACACAACAACAGACCTTGTAACGTTGACTCAAGCCATGAGCTAATTCAACAAGCTGGGCTTGCTGTGGTTGCCAATAAGTTGCAATTTGCGGTAACTCAAAAAACTCTGACAGCCAATATTCAAACCCTTCATTGGTGGGTACACGGCCAGCAGATGTATGAGGTGAATATAATAAGCCCTCTTTTTCGAGACGTGCCATCGCATTACGCACCGTAGCTGAGCACACAGCCATGCCTTTTTGTTTAGCAATTCGTGATGAAGCAACAGGCAACCCTTCACCATTACAATAAAGGCTCATTACTGCTGAAAATATTTGTTGGTCACGCGGATTTAATTTCATAATTAATACATCTTGCTCCTTGACCTTTGATATTTGGGCGCTGCAAGTTTATTTCAAGTTATTTTCAAAGCATTAATTTTTAATGTAATCTATTGCTATGAAAGTTTAAGTGCAATTAACATGGATTCACCGTTCAAGACCATAGGTTTGATTGGCAAACCTAATCACAGCGCCGCAGCCACGACCCTGCAACGCCTTCATACTTTTTTACTTGCCTTAGGCTTTGAAGTGCTCGTCGAGCAACGAACTGGACGCCAACTTGACAACGTACCAGCCGAAAACTTAGTTAAGTTAGTTGATTTAGGTGAACGGGCAGATTTAGCCATTGTTGTTGGCGGCGATGGAAACATGCTTGGTGCTGCTCGCGTTCTTGCGCGCTTTGATGTTGCAGTTATTGGTGTAAACAGAGGTAACTTAGGCTTTTTAACTGATTTAAACCCAGAAGGTTTTGAAGCAAGTCTTGAACACGTCCTGAGCGGACAATTTATCGAAGAAAAACGCTTTTTATTAGAAGTTGAAGTCTATCGTCATGCCGAACTTAAGAGTGCGAATTTGGCGGTTAATGAAGCTGTTCTTCATGCCGATAAAGTTGCCCATATGATTGAGTTTGAAGCCTTTATTAACAACGATTTTGTGTTCTCACAGCGCTCAGACGGCTTAATTGTCTCAACACCAACAGGCTCAACTGCTTATTCATTATCGGGTGGCGGGCCTATTCTAACACCTGAGCTGAACGCAATTTCATTAGTACCTATGTTCCCACATACTTTATCAAGTCGTCCCCTAGTGGTTGATGCCGATAACGAAGTGCGCTTAAAGCTCAGCCTCGAAAATACCGACAGTCTGCAAGTAAGCTGCGACAGTCATGTGGTTTTGGCGGTATTGCCCGGAGATGAAGTGGTTATCAAAAAGGCCGATAAACACTTGCGCTTAATTCACCCTAAAGACTATTCCTACTATGATGTTTTGAGAAAAAAACTTAATTGGGGAAGTCGGCTATTTTAAATAGCAATTTTTATCTTAAATAATTGCCAAGGCAGATTGATTAGCGCAAAATAATCATACTTAATGCTGTAATTTTTTAAGGATACTTCACCGAAATGAGCTATATCGTTTTTCTTGCTCTGTTATTACTTATCACCTTGCTAGGGTGTTACTGGATGGTTGAAAGCAACCGTCGTAAAGCGATTGAGGCTGAAAAGAAACGTTTTAACCAACGTGTAAAAGAAATTAATAATGACTTTAAAAGCAAGTTGATTGACTTTAGCGAAGGCAAACTTATTCGTCCGAAAAATGTTTCGCGTTTAAGTCAAATTACGAGTAACTTTTTTGTTGTTCAAGCTCATAATGAAGAAAACCTTGCTCACCTTGAATACATCAGTGATTTATTGATAAATACCATCATAATGGAAGCGAGCAAAGCGCAGACACCAGAAGAATTAGATCAATTAGCTGACCGCCTTCAATATTTCATGGCTGAACTTCCTTACAATGGCATCGAGTACAACAAGTCATTTTATCAGGAATCTTTGCCGTCGCTAATTGAAGTCATCAAGTATCAGCCGCCGACAATGCCCTCAGATGAACAAGCAAAAGAGCTGAACTCATCGAATCCAAAAGACATAAACCAAGAAAATCAGAACGCAGAATTAAGCAAAGTTTAAAATTTAATTTGCAAAACCCAAAAACACTGTATAAATTAACAGTTAATTAGCTGGATGGATAAACAGTATGTTAATTGGGTTAGAAATTAAAAATTTTGCCATCGTCAGTAACTTGAGTACTGAGTGGCACAATGGCATGACCGCCATTACAGGTGAAACCGGCGCAGGTAAATCAATTGCCATCGACGCGCTATCATTGTGCCTTGGTGAACGAGCTGATGCAGCTGCGGTTCGCCCAGGCTCTGAACGCGCAGAGATCTGCGCTGAGTTTGATATTAGCCAACTTCCGCTCGCCCAACAGTTTTTAGAACAGCATTTACTTTCAAATAACGACGGTGAATGTTTGCTGCGTCGAGTTATTTGTAAAAATGGCCGCAGCAAAAGCTATATTAATGGCAGCTCAGTAACCGCTGCGCAATTAAAAGAGTTAGGTCAGTATTTAATTTCAATTCATGGCCAACACGCCCATCAGCACTTGTTAAAGTCTGAGCATCAATTACATTTACTTGATGCTTATGCAGGCCACAACCAGCTATTAACTGATGTTAAAGAGCGCTACAAAGCTTACCAAGCATTACTCAAAGAATTTAATCATTTAGAGCAGCAGCAACAGCAACAAGCAGCTCAAAAGCAGTTATTAGAGTATCAGGTGGCTGAACTTGATGAATTTGCTTTACAGCCGGGTGAATTTGAGGAGATTGAAGCTGAGCATCACAAACTAAGTCATAGCCAAACTATCTTAGAGTCATGCCAGCGTGAGCTACAACACTTATACGAAAGTGACGAGCTAAGTGCTTGTTCAATGTTACAACACAGTGCGCAGCAATTTGCTGAGCTTGCTAGTTATGATGAAAGTTTATCGAGCATTGCAGCGCTACTTAGCGAGGCTGCTGTACAAGTTGAAGAAGCAAGCCGTGAAATTCGTAGTTATGTCGATGTAACTGACTTAGACCCCGCTCGCTTAGATGAAGTTGAAACACGGTTAACAGGTATTATGGACCTTGCCCGCAAGCACCATATAAAACCAGAAGAGTTAGTTGAGTTTCATCAATCTATCAGTGAAGAGTTAGCATCAATCAGTTATAACAGTGACCGTTTAGGTGCGCTTGAAAGTGAAATTGATGATGCGCTTGAGCAATACAAACAGGCAGCACAATTATTAAGTGAAAGCCGTCATAGTTACGCACAAACACTTAACCAATTAATTAGCGATAGCATGGCGAACTTATCGATGGAAAATGGCAAGTTTGCGATTGATATTCAGCAAGCTACCGATAAAGCGCCAAGCTCAATGGGCTTTGATATGGTTTCGTTTTTAGTATCAACTAACCCAGGTCAACCAATGCAAGCACTTTCTAAGGTGGCCTCGGGTGGTGAACTATCACGTATTAGTTTAGCGATTCAGGTTATTATTGCTCAACGTGTTACAACGCCAACACTAATTTTCGATGAAGTCGATGTGGGTATTTCTGGCCCAACCGCTTCAGCCGTTGGTAAACTTTTACGCCAACTCGGTAAATCGACACAAGTTATTTGTGTAACTCACTTGCCGCAAGTAGCAAGCTCTGGGCATCAACAATTTTTTGTGGCCAAAGAAATTGCAAACGGCGAAACATTTACGCAAATGAGTAAACTGTCTAAAGATGGCCGTATTGATGAAATCGCCCGACTACTCGCAGGTGACAACATCAGTAAAATGGCAAGAGCGAATGCCAAAGAGCTTATAAACGCGCATGCCTAATTTGAATGCTTGGGTGTTTAGCTGCTAAAGATTTATTAGTTTAGAGTTTATGAATGAATATTAAAAATATGTTTTTCACTGTGGTGCTTGGATTGGTTGCCTTAAGCTCTAACCATTCACAAGGTGCAACAGCTGCTCCGCCTTCTCAAAGCGCTCAGTTATTCGTTACGTTAATTGAATGTATATTATTTATACTCCCCACTACCGCATTTTTACTGATTGTTTGGAGTCGTTGGAAACATTTACGCTTTAAGCAGTTATTACAAACTGCATTAAATTCGTCATTGCTTTTGATGCTAATGAGCTTGGTAACGGTCAGTCTTTTAGCACAAAGTATTTCACCATGGATAATTGTGCTTGCAAGCTGCCATGTATTATTGGTGGGAGTTAATTATTTATTAGTTAAACAGCACACCAATAGAGTGAAAAACACCTTAACTGGTTGCTGGTGAATAATTTTATATTAAAAATCGCGAAGCACTTAAAGCTTCGCGATTTTTGCATAACCAGCAAATAGTTAGTCTATTTCACTGGCATAGTTAAACAGATTCATTAGTAGTCGGTCTGCCATACTGGTAACCGTAGGGCCTTGAGTGATGTTTTCTGCTTTATGTTGAAGTGTAAGCATACCGCTATCAGCCAAGATAATATCGCCTGTTGCAGGGTCTTTTACAATAGTTGGTAAGCCTTGTTGATTTACAGCTAAAATTTGTGCTCCAGCTGGCATCTGAGAAAAATAACCTCTTGCACTTCCAGCCTGATAAAACTCAGTTACCTCTCCAAATGGTCCTTCAAAAATTCTTTGTTGTTCTTGAGAACCTACACCATCAGGGTTTGGTTTACTTGGCCCATCCACATAACCATTGGCTGTTACCCTATAGCCCCATTTTGGATAAATCTTCTCTTCAGGGTAATCAGCATCACCTGCGATAATTGCGACATTACCCTTTTTTAGTGACCAATTATATGCTTCATTAAGTTCTGCATCAGTGAAATTACTCAATCTGAAGCTACCTATAAAAAAGATATCTGTATTGTAATTATCTAGTGCTTGTTCGGTAATTGAATTTGACGCTGCAAAGTCATGATTTATTGAAATTGGTTTATTAATTACACCATTTTCACCAAAATTTGCTGCGCTTGTTAGTTTTTCTAAAGACCACTCCATTAACCAACCATTAAGCGTATAACCAGCCCACGTAGCTTGTCTGGCTTGATCGATACTCGTGATAACGATTGACTCTGATTCTACGCTACAAATTGGCTCAGCATAACAAGCAACTGGTTTTAGTGTATTAACTGCTAAATCATTTATGCGCATTGGATAGGAGGCTACTTCACATGTTTTACCCGTGTCTATAGATGCCTTATATAACTTAGTTACGTTGTAATTACCTTGATCGTTAATCACTTCACGAGAAATAAGCAGCTCACCATTTTGATCAAGCGCAGCGCCTGTTACAGTAGTTAAACCATGTTCTGACTTTTTCGATAGTTCAAGTGTAGAGAGATCTAATGAGAAAATACTGGTTGCAGAAACTAAGTACACTTCCCCATTTTTAACAACCATATCACCGCGTAATATATCTGAGCTATTACCATAGCCAGTCATATTACCTACAAACTGGGTCTCGCCAGAATCAGGATAAATAATATAGAACTTACTCCCTTTAGAGCCATAAATAACATCACGGTCTGGATCATACGCTAAACGTGTCATTGGACTTGTTCGGGCAACTTCTGTGTGCGTATTTGTCTGCATATCAACGTAGGCTAATTTAGTGTATTTATACTTTTCGCCTTTAATCGGTAAGTCTTTCAATTCATCATCAGATAAATTCAATGAACTTGGGTCTAACTTATAAGTTAAAGCCCGTGGTGCTGACACATAATATAGACGATTACGAGTACTATCGAATGCCATTGCCGCTGAAGAAAACTTCGCTTTTGAGTGAATTGCTGCCGTTTTTGCTTGCTCATCAAGCGAAAACACAACACCTAAATGACCTCGGCCAGAGTTAATACCATACAGCTCGCCAGTACACATGTTTGCATAGGCACCTGACGAGAGAGCGCTGCAAAGTGTCATTATCGAAAAAATAGACTTTTTCATTTTATATTCACCTGAAAAATAAAACCAAACCTTATTTACTACTAATTGAAAATAAGAAAGGTAATAAATGTTAATTTTTTATTTAAATACTACAAAGTAGAATATTTACTTTTAAATCATTACAACACAATAGGAAAACCCTTATTTTTAGAGAGAACAATAAAAACAGATGATTAAAAACTAAAAAAGAAAAACATTAATATTAAGTAAAAATACAAAATAGAGAAGGAGAGAAAAAATAAATTGAGGAGCTATAATATTAAACGTTTAAATAATTAATAAAATTAAGTTTTCATATAATTAACCATCGTAAAGTAGTTTACTTCACGATGGTTAAAATGAAGCGAATTAATCTATATCACTAGCGTAGTTAATTAAGTTTAAGAATAAGCGGTCTGCCATGCTAGACACACCTGTACCTGAGGTGTAATTTTCAGCTTTGTCTTGAGAGTTAACAATACCGCTATCAGACAATAAAATATCACCAGTAGCTGAGTCTTTTACTATCGTTGGCAAGCCATCTTGATTAACTGCTAATACTTGCGTACCTGCAGGCATTTCAGAAAAATATCCTTTAGCACCACCCGCTTGATAGAAACTCGTTACACCACCAAATGGACCAGCGAAAATAGCTTGTTGAGCTTGAGTATTAACACCATCAGGGTTTTGAGTATTTGGCCCATCTACATAACCATTACGAGTAACTGTATAACCCCATTTGGCATAGACTTTTTCATTCGGCATATCAGAATCAGCCGCAATAATAGTTACATTGCCAGATTTTTTTGACCAATTGTAAAGCTCTGCAAGTTCAGCATCTGTAAAATCGGTGTCATGAAAACTTCCCATAAAAAAGATATCTGTATTGTAATCATCAATAGCAGCTTCAGTAATTGAGTTTGCAGCAGCAAAGTCATGATTTATTGAAACCGTTTTATTAACAATACCATCTTCACCAAAGTTTGCTGAACTAGTCAGTTTTGCTATTGGTTTATCAAATAAATAGGCATTTAAAGTATAGTTTTGCCAAGTTGCCTTTCTATTTTTATCAATACTGGTGATAACTAGTGGCTGAGCACCAATACTACAAGTTGGCTGGCTATAACACGCGACTGGCTTAAGTGTGTTTAACGCTAAATCATTAATTCGCATTGGGTATGTACCCATTGCGCAGGTTTTGCCCGTTTCAATCGACGCTTTATACAACTTCGTAATGTTATAATTACCTTGATCATTAATAACTTCTCGTGAAATTAATAACTCTCCATTTTGGTCTAGCGCAGCACCTGTTACTGTTGTTAAACCATGTTCAGACTTTTTCGATAATTCAAGTGTAGAAAGATCCAATGAAAAGATACTGGTTGCAGAAACCAAATACACTTCACCGTTTTTTACAACCATATCGCCGCGAAGAATATCTGAGCTATTGCCATAGCCAGTCATATTACCTAGGAACTGCGTCTCACCTGACTCAGGAGAAATAACATAAAGTTTACTGCCTTTTGAGCCATAAATAACATCGCGATTTGGATCATACGCTAAACGTGTCATCGGATTAGATCGATTAAGAACGGTGTGTTCTTTTGTATCCATATCTACATAAGCAATACGAGTATATTTATACTTTTCACTTTGTATCGGCAG
The DNA here is from genome assembly GCF_024124645.1 of Pseudoalteromonas sp. Ps84H-4. Taxonomy (NCBI): domain Bacteria; kingdom Pseudomonadati; phylum Pseudomonadota; class Gammaproteobacteria; order Alteromonadales; family Pseudoalteromonadaceae; genus Pseudoalteromonas; species Pseudoalteromonas sp. Ps84H-4. The sequence continues at coordinate 33,636 of NZ_JAMXSK010000031.1, forward strand.
GTCAGCAAGTTCATGGCTCGCTAAATTAAATTCACTTACATCTAACTTATATGAAAGCGGTCGTGGAGCTGCTACATAATAAAGTCGGTTTCTTGTGCTATCAAATGCTATCGCTGCAGATGAAAACGCAGCTTTTGAATGAACAGCTGCGCTTTGCGCTTGTTCATCTATTGAAAAAACGAAACCTAAATGACCTCGACCAGAGTTAATACCATATAACTCGCCCGTGCAGTTATTTGCCGAGGCATGTGATGCAAGTACCCCACATGCTACCACGCGAATTCAACCCCGAAGTGCACCACTCGCTAAATTAGGCCGCATTGCGTAATTCGTTAAACACAACGACAGGCTGTTTGTAACCTAGGCACTTTCTAGGTCTGGCGTTTAGCGCACGTTCTATATCGGCCACCTGCTTATCCGTTACCGTTCTTAAATCCGTGCCTTTGCGTATGTACTGGCGCAGTAAACCGTTGAAGTTTTCATTCAATCCGCGCTCCCATGAGGAATACGGATTCGCAAAATAAATATCAGTGTTGAGCTTATCTGCAACTAGCTCGTGGTCACAGAACTCGCTGCCATTATCAGCGGTTATCGTATGCACATGACGGCGATATCGCCACAGCATGCCTATCATGGCTCTGCTTACGTCTGCCGCGCTCTTTGCTGGCACTTTACGTATTAAATAAAGCTTGCTTTGGCGTTCAACTAGGCTGACTATGGCACCCGTTCCATGCTTACCCAGTACGGTATCAGCTTCCCAGTCACCG
>NZ_JAMXSK010000032.1:0-32241 GCF_024124645.1 Pseudoalteromonas sp. Ps84H-4
CACCACCGTATACTTTTGCAAGTACGTTAGTGATTGCTGCTGTTAGAGTTGTTTTACCGTGGTCAACGTGGCCGATTGTACCAACGTTTACGTGCGGTTTTACGCGTTCAAACTTTTCTTTTGCCATCTTAAAAAATTCCTATAAAGAAATTAACGCCTGACCCACTATTGGGCCAGACAAGCTAAATCATATAACAGCGCGAGCTGCAATTATTGCATCTGCAACGTTCTTAGCGGCTTCTGCATACTTCAAAAACTCCATAGAGTAAGATGCACGGCCTTGTGTTGCAGATCGCAGATCAGTTGCATAACCAAACATTTCAGAAAGTGGGACTTGCGCATTAATTTGCTTAAGACCACCGAATGCTTCTTCCATGCCTTCGATCATGCCGCGGCGACGATTTAAGTCACCAACTACATCACCCATGTTTTCTTCAGGAGTGATAACTTCAACCTTCATTACTGGTTCTAGAAGAGCTGGGTTTGCTTCAAGCGCACCTTTCTTCATCGCCATTGAACCTGCAATCTTAAATGCCATCTCATTCGAGTCTACATCATGGAATGAACCATCAAATAGAGTCGCTTTAACGCCAAGTAATGGGTAGCCTGCCAGCACACCTTGAGCCATTTGCTCTTGGATGCCTTTATCTACCGCAGGGATGTATTCTTTAGGAACCGCACCACCAACAACTTCGTTAACGAACTCGTAAATTGGCGCATCATTTTCCGAAATATCCATCGGTTCAAGTTTAAGCCAGACGTGACCATATTGACCACGACCACCTGATTGACGTACGAACTTCCCTTCAACTTCAACAGCTGAACGGATAGCTTCACGGTATGCTACCTGCGGCTTACCAACGTTACATTCAACACTGAATTCACGTTTCATACGGTCGACAATGATATCAAGGTGAAGTTCACCCATACCAGAAATAATAGTCTGGCCTGATTCTTCGTCAGTTTGTACTCTGAAAGACGGATCTTCTGCCGCTAGTTTACCTAACGCGATACCCATCTTATCTTGGTCAGCGATTGTGCGAGGCTCAACCGCAACAGAGATAACTGGTTCTGGGAACTCCATACGCTCAAGCGTAATGATTGAGTTCGGATCACACAGTGTTTCACCTGTTGTTACGTCTTTAAGACCAATAGCCGCTGCGATGTCGCCTGCGTAGACTACTTTGATCTCTTCACGTGAGTTTGAATGCATCTGAACGATACGACCAAGTCGCTCACGCTTACTTTTAACTGGGTTGTATACCGCGTCACCCTGTTTAACAGTACCAGAGTAAACACGGAAGAAGGTCAAGGTGCCAACGAACGGGTCTGTCGCAATCTTAAAAGCAAGTGCGGCAAACGGTGCGTTGTCATCAGCAGGACGTTCATCCTCGGTACCATCTTCTAAGATACCTTGGATTTGTTTCACTTGTGTTGGTGCAGGCATATATTCAATAACGGCATCAAGCACAGCTTGAACACCTTTATTTTTAAATGCACTACCACACGTCATTGGAACAATTTCGTTTGCTAATGTACGCTGACGTAAAGCTGCTTTAATTTCAGCTTCAGTCAGTTCTTCACCTTCTAGATATTTATCCATTAGTTCTTCTGAGGCTTCAGCAGCGCTCTCAACTAAGTGAGAACGCCATTCTTCTGCAAGCTCAAGAAGTTCTGCCGGAATTGCCTCATAAGAGAAAGTCATGCCTTGATCTTCGGCATTCCAGTTAATGGCTTTCATCTTAATAAGGTCAATAACACCTTTAAAGTCGTCTTCAGCACCAATTGGTAGCTGAATTGGAACAGGCGTTGCTCCAAGACGAGATTTCACCTGGCTAACCACTGTTAAGAAGTCAGCGCCAGTGCGATCCATTTTATTTACGAAGATCATGCGAGGAACTTCGTATTTGTTCGCTTGACGCCAAACTGTCTCAGTTTGCGGCTGTACACCAGATGAAGCACAAAGAACAACTACCGCACCATCTAGTACGCGTAAAGAACGCTCTACTTCGATAGTGAAATCTACGTGTCCTGGAGTATCAATGATATTGATACGATGGTCGTCAAATTGAGCGTCCATCCCTTTCCAGAAACACGTTGTTGCAGCAGAAGTGATTGTGATACCACGCTCTTGTTCCTGCTCCATCCAATCCATAGTTGCAGCACCATCATGTACTTCACCGATCTTATGAGAAAGACCTGTGTAGAACAGAACACGTTCTGTTGTTGTGGTTTTACCTGCATCTACGTGAGCGCAAATACCGATATTGCGATAGCGCTCAAGTGGAGTTGTACGTGCCATATGATCCTCTTAAAGGTTAAGGACAGATTACCAACGGTAATGAGCGAATGCTTTATTCGCTTCAGCCATACGGTGAACGTCTTCACGTTTCTTAACCGCAGTGCCTTTGTTGTCAGCAGCGTCAACGATTTCTTGAGCTAAACGTAAGCCCATAGATTTTTCGCCACGCTTACGTGCAGCGTCTACTAACCAACGCATACCTAATGCGTTGCGACGTACTGGACGTACTTCAACTGGTACTTGGTACGTTGAACCACCAACACGGCGAGATTTAACCTCTACCTGTGGGCGAACGTTTTCAAGTGCAGCTTCAAAGATTTCTAGGTGCGACTTGCCTGATTTCTCAGCAGCCACGTCTAACGCACCATAAACGATTTTTTCAGCAGTAGATTTCTTGCCGTCTAACATTACTACGTTAACGAATTTAGCAAGAAGTTCCGATCCGAACTTAGGATCTGGAAGAATTTTACGTTGACCTATTACGCGTCTTCTAGGCATTTTGTATCTCCGGTATCTTCAGGTTTGCTCTTTTAGAGTCAATACCCAAAACAATTAATTTAAAAATTTAGTGCTTGGCCTTACTAACGGAGAACCATTAGCCCTTAGGGCGTTTAGCACCGTATTTAGAGCGAGCTTGACGACGGTCGCTAACGCCTGCACAGTCAAGTGCACCACGTACAGTGTGGAAACGCACACCTGGTAAGTCTTTAACACGACCACCACGGATAAGGATTACACTGTGCTCTTGTAGGTTGTGGCCTTCACCACCGATGTAAGATGTTACTTCGAAACCGTTTGTTAAACGAACACGCGCTACTTTACGTAATGCAGAGTTTGGTTTCTTAGGTGTAGTTGTATATACACGAGTACATACACCACGCTTTTGCGGACACGCTTTAAGCGCAGCTGAGTTACTTTTAGTAACCTTGCTACGACGTGGCTTACGCACTAGCTGGTTAATAGTTGCCATTTAAATAGCTCCTGAAATTAAAATTACTACTGAAAAAATAAAAACGCCCTGTTTACATGCTCGTTACTAAACGTGCAGGCAAATGGGTGGCGGAATTTTAATGAGCAAAGTTTAACCTGTCAACCTTAACTCATCGTAAGGCAGCAGATAACTGCCTTACGATTTCTTAATCCATTGATTAAGTTGAGATTATTGGTTTCCAGAGATATCTGCGTTAAGTGCATCAGTTAGTGCTTGAGTTGCCTCTTCAGCGCTTACTGTTTGCTCTTCAACGATTTCACCTTGCTTGCGACGGTTCAAACGGTCTTGGTGATACGCAAAGCCTGTACCAGCTGGGATCAGACGACCCACGATTACGTTCTCTTTAAGACCACGAAGCTCATCGCTCTTACCATTTACAGCTGCTTCAGTTAGGACACGTGTTGTCTCCTGGAATGACGCTGCTGAGATGAAAGATTCGGTTGCAAGTGACGCTTTAGTGATACCCATTAATTGGATTTCAAATTTAGCTGGGATCTTGCCTTGCTTTTCAAGCTCACGGTTCGCGATATTTACGCGTGCCACTTCAACTTGTTCACCGGCTAAGAACTCAGTGTCACCGCCGTCAAGGATGATACATTTACGTAGCATCTGACGAATAATTGTCTCAATGTGCTTGTCATTGATCTTAACGCCTTGCAAGCGGTAAACCTCTTGCACTTCGTTAACGATGTAGTTAGCTACATGAGTTACACCACGTAGGCGTAAGATGTCATGTGGTGATTCTGGACCATCGGCGATAACCTCACCTTTAGACACTTGCTCACCTTCGAACACGTTAAGTTGACGCCATTTAGGGATCATCTCTTCGTATGCGTCACCCTCAGCTGGAGTGATTACAAGACGCTTCTTACCTTTAGTTTCTTTACCGAAGCTAATAGTACCTGTGATTTCTGCAAGGATTGCAGGATCTTTCGGTTTACGTGCTTCGAATAAGTCAGCTACGCGAGGTAGACCACCCGTGATGTCACGAGTTTTCGAACCTTCTTGCGGAATACGTGCAAGTACGTCACCTGGGTTTGCAGTTGCACCGTCTGTTACTTCAATCGTTGTGAATGAAGGTAGACGTGTTTCTTGCAGACCACGCTCATCGCTTTCGATGATTAGTTTAGGTTCTTTCGCATTCGCTTTACCTAAGTCTTTAACAACCACACGTGTTAAACCAGTTAACTCGTCTGTTTGTGCTTCGGTATTTGAGTCATCAATGTCGCTGAACGAGATTTTTGACTTGTGCTCAAGAACGATTGGGTGACTATGCGGATCCCAAGTTGCAACGATATCGTTACCTTGAACTTCTGCATTATCTTGTACAGTTAACACCGCACCGTAAGGAACTTTATAACGCTCTTTCTCACGACCAAAGCTATCGATGATAGTGATCTCTGTTGAACGAGACGTGATAACAATCTTACCGTCTGTGTTTAATACGTACTTCGCATTGTGTAACTTCAATGTACCGTTAGTTTTAACTTGTACACTGTTTTCAGCAGACGCTCGAGATGCCGCACCACCGATGTGGAAGGTACGCATCGTAAGCTGTGTACCCGGCTCACCGATTGATTGTGCCGCGATAACACCTACTGACTCACCTGGGTTGATGATGTGGCCACGCGCAAGGTCACGACCGTAACACTTAGCACATACACCAAAGTCATTATCACAAGTGATTACTGAACGAACGCGTACTTCATCCACTGAGTGCTCTTCTAAAAGGTCACACAGTTTTTCGTCAAGCATGATGTTACGCTCAACAAGTACTTCGTTTGTACCAGGGATTAATACATCTTCAGCAACAACACGACCAAGAACACGTTCGCGAAGTGCTTCTACAACGTCACCACCTTCGATAAGCGGTTTCATTGTTAAGCCATCTTCTGTGCCACAATCGTCTTCGTTGATTACTAAGTCTTGTGCAACGTCTACTAGACGACGCGTTAAGTAACCCGAGTTTGCTGTTTTAAGTGCTGTATCGGCAAGACCTTTACGCGCACCGTGCGTCGAGATGAAGTACTGTAGTACGTTTAGACCTTCACGGAAGTTCGCCGTGATTGGTGTCTCGATGATTGAACCATCTGGACGTGCCATTAGACCACGCATACCCGCTAACTGACGGATCTGAGCGGCGCTACCACGTGCACCTGAGTCTGCCATCATAAACACTGAGTTAAATGAAGATTGCTCTTCTTCTTCGCCTTTCGCGTTGATTACAGTGTCTTTTGATAAGTTCGCCATCATCTCACGTGATAAGTTTTCATTTACACGTGACCAGATATCGATAACTTTATTGTACTTTTCACCAGCCGTTACAAGACCTGATTGGAATTGTTGGTTGATTTCAGTTACTTCAGCTTCCGCTGATTCAATGATTTCTGCTTTAACCGGTGGGATAACTAAGTCATCGATACCGATTGAAACACCTGACTTCATTGCGTAGTGGAAACCGGTGTACATTACTTGGTCAGCAAAGATAACAGTATCTTTAAGACCTAGACGACGGTAACACTCGTTTAATAAGCCAGAAATTTGTTTCTTACCTAGGGCTTGGTTGATTAACTCAAACGGCATGCCTTTAGGTAGGATTAGTGAAAGAATCGCACGACCTACTGTTGTTTCAACAATAGATACTTGCTCAACTGCATCACCATCTTCAGAGCTAATTGTCTCGCTGATACGTACTTTTACGCGTGCATGTAACTCAGCGTTACCGCTGCGGTATGCTTTTTCAGCTTCTTTAGGATCTTTAAATACAGTACCTTCGCCTTTCGCATTGATGCGATCACGCGTCATGTAGTAAAGACCTAATACAACGTCCTGTGAAGGAACGATGATTGGCTCACCATTCGCTGGAGATAGGATGTTGTTTGTAGACATCATTAGAGCACGTGCTTCTAACTGTGCTTCAAGCGTTAACGGTACGTGTACCGCCATTTGGTCACCATCGAAGTCAGCGTTGTACGCCGCACAAACTAATGGGTGTAAATGGATCGCTTTACCTTCGATAAGCACAGGTTCGAACGCTTGGATACCCAAACGGTGAAGTGTTGGTGCACGGTTAAGTAATACTGGATGTTCACGAATTACTTCGTCTAATACATCCCATACTTCTGCCACTTCACGCTCAACCATCTTCTTAGCTGCTTTGATAGTCGTAGCCATGCCGCGACGCTCTAGTTTGCCATAGATAAATGGTTTGAATAGCTCAAGTGCCATCTTCTTAGGAAGACCACACTGGTGTAGTTTAAGCGTAGGACCTACTGTGATTACAGAACGGCCAGAGTAATCTACACGTTTACCAAGTAAGTTCTGACGGAAACGACCTTGCTTACCTTTGATCATATCAGCAAGCGATTTAAGAGGACGTTTGTTAGAACCTGTGATCGCACGACCGCGACGACCGTTATCAAGTAGCGCATCTACCGCTTCTTGTAACATACGTTTTTCGTTGCGTACGATAATGTCTGGTGCTGCTAGATCTAATAGACGCTTAAGACGGTTATTACGGTTAATAACACGACGGTAAAGGTCATTCAGATCAGAAGTCGCAAAACGACCACCGTCTAGTGGTACTAATGGACGTAGATCAGGTGGAAGTACTGGAAGTACAGTCATGATCATCCACTCAGGGTTGTTACCTGATTGGTGGAAAGATTCCATTAATTTAAGACGTTTAGTGATCTTCTTACGCTTAGTTTCAGAGTTAATTGTTGGTAACTCTTCACGCATTTCAGCAATTAATTGGCCAAGATCAAGTTCACGAAGCAAGTCTAATACTGCTTCAGCACCCATCTTCGCTTCAAACTCATCACCGTGCTCTTCAAGTGCATCTAGGTACTCTTCTTCACCTAAAAGCTGACCACGCTCAAGCGTTGTCATACCAGGCTCAGTTACTACGAATGATTCGAAGTAAAGTACGCGCTCGATGTCACGAAGTGTCATGTCTAGCATTAAGCCGATACGTGACGGTAATGATTTTAAGAACCAAATGTGCGCAACTGGGCTAGCAAGCTCAATATGACCCATACGGTCACGACGCACTTTAGTCAGCGTTACTTCAACGCCACACTTTTCACAAATAACACCACGGTGCTTAAGGCGCTTATATTTACCACATAAACACTCATAATCTTTCACTGGGCCGAAGATACGGGCACAGAATAAGCCGTCGCGCTCAGGCTTGAAAGTACGGTAGTTGATTGTCTCAGGTTTCTTTACTTCACCGTATGACCATGAACGAACCATATCTGGCGAAGCAAGACCAATGCGAATTGCATCGAATTCTTCGGTCTTATTTTGTTGCTTCAGAAACTTAAGTAAGTCTTTCACCTTAGCTCTCCTGTCGGAGGTTAATCTTGAGGGCGAACCAATCGCCCCTACATTCTATTCGGCCTAACAGGTGCGGCTTACGCCGCACCTAAATGGCTTAATTTTCTTCCAACTCGATGTTGATACCCAGTGAGCGGATTTCTTTCAACAATACGTTGAACGATTCTGGCATACCTGGTTCCATCTTATGGTTACCATCTACGATGTTCTTATACATCTTAGTACGACCGTTCACGTCATCCGATTTCACTGTTAGCATTTCTTGTAGAGTATATGCAGCACCGTATGCTTCTAGTGCCCACACCTCCATCTCACCGAAACGCTGGCCACCGAACTGAGCTTTACCACCCAGCGGCTGCTGAGTAACAAGGCTATAAGAACCAGTTGAACGTGCGTGCATCTTGTCATCAACCAAGTGGTTAAGTTTCAGCATGTACATGTAACCAACAGTTACTTGACGTTCAAACTGATCGCCAGTACGGCCATCATAAAGTGTAACTTGACCGCTTCTTGGATAACCACCAAGCTCTAGTAAGTCTTTGATCTCGCTTTCACGAGCACCATCAAAGGCTGGAGTTGCGATCGGTAAACCACCTTTCAAGTTTTCAGCTAAGCGACGAACTTCATCATCAGAGAACGAGTCGATATCAACTTTCTGACGACAATCACCTAATTCGTAAACTTTCTTAACGAAGCTACGGATTTCGTGCAGTTCACGCTGCTCTTTCATCATTTCTTCTAAGCGCTCACCCACACCACGTGCAGCAAGACCCATATGTGTTTCTAGGATCTGACCGATGTTCATACGTGATGGTACACCTAGCGGGTTCAGAACGATGTCTACCGTACGACCTTTGTCATCGTATGGCATATCTTCAACTGGTACGATAGTCGAGATAACACCTTTGTTACCGTGACGACCCGCCATCTTATCACCCGGTTGGATACGACGTTTAACAGCTAGGTATACTTTAACAATCTTAAGTACGCCTGGTGCTAAGTCATCACCTTGAGTGATCTTACGACGTTTGTTTTCAAACTTCTTATCGTATTCAGCTTTAAGCTCATCGTACTGAGCAGCTAGTTGCTCAAGTTCAGCTTGCTTGTCTTCTTCAGCAAGGCTTTGCGTAAGCAGCTTTTCAGCATTTAGTGATGCAATTGAATCTGCGCTCAGACCTGCGTCAATAAGTAACTTACGAGCACGGTCTAATACACCAGCTTCTAAGATACGGAACTCTTCGTTGAAGTCTTTCTTCGCTTCGCGAAGCTGCATGTCTTCAACTTCTAACGCACGCTTATCTTTTTCAACACCGTCACGGGTGAAAACTTGTACGTCGATTACAGTACCAGTTACAGAGTTTGGTACACGTAAAGAGCTGTCTTTAACGTCTGACGCTTTCTCACCGAAGATAGCACGTAGTAGCTTTTCTTCAGGTGTTAATTGCGTTTCGCCTTTCGGAGTCACTTTACCTACTAGGATATCGCCGCCTTTAACTTCAGCACCGATATAAACAACGCCTGATTCATCAAGCTTGCCTAGTGCAGATTCACCTACGTTAGGGATATCTGCTGTGATCTCTTCTGGACCTAATTTAGTATCACGTGCGATACATTGTAGTTCTTGAATGTGGATAGTCGTTAGACGATCTTCTTGAACTACGCGCTCAGATAGTAGGATTGAATCCTCGAAGTTATAACCGTTCCATGGCATGAATGCCACGCGAAGGTTTTGACCAAGTGCTAAGTCACCTAAGTCAGTCGAAGGACCATCTGCTAATACGTCACCACGTGTTACCGGCTCACCAACCATACAAGTTGGCTTTTGGTTAATACATGTATTTTGGTTTGAGCGTGTGTACTTAGTAAGGTTGTAAATATCGATGCCCGCTTCACCAGGAATACGCTCATCTTCATGTACATTTACAACGATGCGGCTTGCGTCCGCATACATTACTTCACCACCACGCTTAGCAACGATAGTTACACCAGAGTCTTTTGCTAGTGTAAGCTCAATACCTGTACCTACCAGCGGCTTGTCCGCGATAAGTGTTGGTACTGCTTGACGTTGCATGTTTGAACCCATCAATGCACGGTTAGCATCATCGTGTTCTAGGAACGGGATAAGTGCTGCCGCTACAGAGATCACCTGTTGTGGTGATACGTCCATATATTGCTGATCCATTTTGCCCATAAAGGTTGATTCACCTTTGTGACGACATGGAATTAGTTCATCAACAAACTCATTGTTTTCGTTCAAGTTTGAGTTCGCCTGAGCGATAACAAACTGACCTTCTTCAATGGCTGATAAGTAATCTACTTCATCAGTAACTACACCATTTACCACTTTACGGTAAGGTGTTTCTAAGAAACCATAGTCATTCGTACGTGCGTACGTAGACAATGAGTTAATTAGACCGATGTTTGGACCCTCAGGCGTTTCGATTGGACATACACGACCATAGTGAGTTACGTGAACGTCTCGAACTTCGAAGCCAGCGCGTTCACGTGTTAAACCACCCGGGCCTAATGCAGAAATACGACGCTTGTGCGTTACTTCTGAAAGCGGGTTATTTTGGTCCATGAACTGTGATAACTGAGATGAACCGAAGAACTCTTTAACCGCTGCCGAGATTGGCTTAGCGTTAATTAGATCTTGTGGCATTACAGCGTCAAGGTCACCTAAGCTTAAACGCTCACGTACAGCACGCTCAACACGTACTAGACCAACGCGGAATTGGTTCTCAGCCATTTCGCCAACACTACGGATACGACGGTTGCCTAAGTGGTCGATATCATCAACATCGCCAACACCGTTACGAATAGCGATAAGCACTTTCATAACAGCTACGATGTCTTCTTTCGATAATGTGCCAGGGCCTGTATCAGTGTCATAACCTACACGGCTATTGAACTTCATACGACCAACTGTTGATAAATCGTAACGCTCTTCAGAGAAGAACAAGTTATCAAATAAGGCTTCAGCCGCGTCTTTCGTCGGTGGCTCGCCTGGGCGCATCATGCGATAAATTTCTACTAATGCTTCTAAACGGTTGCTTGTTGTGTCGATACGTAATGTATCTGACATGTAGGCGCCGCTGTCCACTTCGTTGATATATAGTGTATCAATCTTAGTGTGACCTGCTTTAACCAATTCAGCCATTAGCTCAAGTGATAGCTCGTCATTCGCATTTGCGATGATCTCACCCGTTGACTCGTCAACGTAGTTTCTAGCTACAACACGACCAATGATGTACTCGTGAGGTACTTCTAATTGGTTAATACCTTTTTTCTCGATGTTCTTGATGTGACGCGCAGTAATACGACGACCCGCTTCAACAAGGACTTCACCGTCATCGCTCTTGATATCAAAAGCGGCAGTTTCACCACGTAAACGTGAAGGTACAAGTTCCATAAGAACTTTACCGTCAGTAACTTCAAACGCAGTAGTATCAAAGAAGATATCTAGGATTTCTTCTGTAGAGAACTCTAGTGCACGTAAGATGATAGACGCCGGTAATTTACGACGACGGTCAATACGTACATATAGGTTATCTTTTGCATCAAACTCGAAGTCTAACCATGAACCACGGTAAGGAATTACACGCGCGTTATAAAGTACTTTACCTGACGAGTGAGTTTTACCGCGGTCGTTATCAAAGAATACACCAGGGCTACGGTGTAGCTGAGAAACGATAACACGCTCTGTACCATTGATTACAAAGGTACCGGTATCAGTCATGAGCGGAATTTCGCCCATGTAAACTTCTTGCTCTTTAATGTCTTTAACTGTGCCTGGTGCTTCTTTGTCCATCACCACAAGACGCAATTTTACGCGAAGTGGAGCAGAATAAGTCACACCGCGAATTTGACATTCTTTTACATCGAATACTGGCTCACCAATACGATAACTTACGTATTGAAGCTCAGAATTTCCCGAGTAGCTTTTGATCGGAAACACAGAACGGAAAGCAGCTTCCAAACCGTGATCGCCATCAGCGTCAGGGACTAAGAATTTTTTAAACGATTCTAACTGCGTCGACAGTAAGAAAGGTATATCCAAAACTTGTGGACGTTTACCAAAATCCTTACGGATACGTTTCTTTTCAGAATAAGAGTAAGCCATGGGGTTCCTCAGCTTGCTGATCTTTGACCCGACCTGTTCTTGTAAGAACAGACTTAACTGGCATCTATGCCAAGATGTACAACATTAAATTGTTGTTCTATTTTGCTCTGCCACTTTCAACACCAAAAGAGGTAACAACTTGAAAGTAAAGAGAAAATTAGATTTTATTTGCGCTACAGGATTGTGTCGCTCTATAGCGCAAAAAGGCCGGTGATTAAATAATCACCAGCCCTTGCCTGATTTCTCAGGCAGCGAACCTAGCGTAAGCTAGATTACTTGATCTCAACTTCAGCACCAGCTTCTTCAAGATCTTTCTTAAGTGCTTCAGCTTCTTCTTTAGATACACCTTCTTTGATAGGTGCAGGAGCTGATTCAACAAGTGCTTTAGCTTCTTTAAGGCCAAGACCAGTTGCACCACGTACAGCTTTGATAGCTGCAACCTTGTTAGCGCCAGCGCCAGCAAGGATTACGTCGAACTCAGTCTTCTCTTCAGCAGCTTCAGCAGCTGGACCAGCAACAACAGCAGCAGCTGCAGTTACGCCGAATTTTTCTTCCATTGCTTCAACTAGAGCAACAACGTCCATTACTGACATTTCAGCAATAGCATCAAGGATTTGGTCTTTAGTTACAGACATTACAAATTTCCTAATTATTACGGACTAATTTTAGTCCAAAAAAATATTACACCGAAAGTGAACAAAAAAACAGCTTAAAATTAAGCAGCTTGCTCTTCTTTCTGTACACGTACTGCTTCAATTGTTTTACACAATTTACCTGCAGACGCTTCTTTCATAGCGCTCATTAAGCGTGCAACAGCTTCGTCGTAAGTAGGTAGAGTTGCTAGCATAGCTGCGTCTACTACGTTACCTTCAAATGCAGCCGTCTTAACTTCGAATTTCTCGTTCTTCTTCGCGAAATCTGAGAAGATACGCGCAGCAGCACCAGGGTGCTCTGAAGAGAAAGCGATTAAGCTTGGACCAACAAATGAGTCAGAAAGGCACTCAAAATCTGTACCTTCAACAGCACGTTTAGCTAGAGTGTTACGAACAACTTTCATCCATACACCAGCTTCACGAGCTTCTTTACGAAGGGCAGTGATAGCACCAACTGTTACACCACGAGAATCTGCAACAACTGCAGAAAGAGCACCAGTGGCTGCTTCGTTGACTTCAGCAACAATTGCTTTTTTGCCTTGAAGATTTAAAGCCATGGGTGTTACTCCTGGTTTAATGGGTCGCCGATATTGGCTTCCCTGTTCTACTCTTCCCCATCAATGATGGAGATGCTTTTTACGGCGAGAGCCAGAAGATTAGGAAAAATCTATCTGGGGATTCACACCGTCTACGTAGGTAAAATGATTAAGGCCTAGGGCCGCCTACGGTCTTGGACGGAAGCCCAATTTATCGTTTTTACCCGAAGGCATTACGAAATTATGGACTTCAACCCGAATTCTTTACTTGTTTTGAAATTAACTTTCTCAACAAAATGGCGCAAAATTATAGTTCAAATTTCACGCCATGTAAACTCTTAATTAAGCAACAGTCGTGCTTAGTGAGTTTTGGTCAACAGCAACACCTGCGCCCATTGTTGTAGAGATAGTTACTTTCTTCACGTAAGTACCTTTTGCTTGAGAAGGTTTAGCCTTCTTAAGCGCAACAATAAGAGCTTCAAGGTTTTGTTGAAGTTGCTCAGCAGTGAAATCAACCTTACCGATAGTAGTATGGATGATACCGTTCTTGTCGTTACGGTAACGAACTTGACCTGCTTTCGCGTTTTTAACTGCTTCTGCAACGTTAGGCGTTACAGTACCAGTTTTAGGGTTTGGCATTAGACCACGTGGACCTAAGATTTGACCTAGTTGACCAACAACACGCATAGCGTCTGGAGATGCAACAACAACGTCAAAGTTCATCTCGCCTTTCTTAACTAGATCAGCAAGATCTTCCATGCCCACTAATTCAGCACCAGCTTCTTTCGCAGCGTCTGCGTTAGCGCCTTGTGTGAATACAGCAACACGAACTTCACGACCAGTACCGTTAGGTAGTACAGTAGCACCACGAACGTTTTGGTCAGATTTACGAGCATCGATACCAAGGTTAACAGCAACGTCAACACTTTCTACGAATTTAGCTGTCGCTAACTCTTTTAAAAGAGCAACTGCTTCATTGATTTCGTAATCTTTAGTCGCATCCACTTTTTCGCGGATTGTACGCATACGTTTAGTTAATTTTGCCATTATCTTAGTCCTCTACGTTCAAGCCCATCGCACGCGCAGAACCTGCGATAGTGCGAACCGCAGCGTCCATATCAGCCGCTGTAAGGTCAGGTCGTTTTGTCTCAACGATTTCTTCAAGTTGAGCACGTGTAACTGTACCCACTTTTTCAGTGTTAGGACGGCCTGAGCCTGATTTGATGCCTGCAGCTTTCTTAAGTAAGTAAGCAGCCGGTGGAGTTTTCATTTCGAACGTGAAAGAACGGTCACCGTAAACAGAGATCACTACAGGAACTGGAGCGCCTTTTTCGATAGACTCTGTACGTGCGTTGAACGCTTTACAGAATTCCATGATGTTTACACCGTGTTGACCTAGTGCTGGACCTACTGGAGGACTAGGGTTAGCCATACCAGCGGCAACTTGTAGCTTGATAATAGCTTCAACTTTTTTAGCCATAATAAATACCTCATTTGGTGGGTCATAGCCTTGTGCGCGCGAGGACGCGTACTCTAACGGCTTCCCAGTTTAAAAATTGGTTCTCACTTTTCGTGATAAAAACAAGTCGCAACTTGCCCTAACACAAAAAGGCCGCTGATTATAAGTTAATCAGCGGCCTTTTTCAAGCTTATTGCCAAAATATTAAACGATTTTGGCAGCTTTAATTTTTTACTTACTTGTCTTGTTCAACTTGACCAAACTCAAGCTCAACAGGTGTCGAACGACCGAAGATAAGCACAGACACTTTTACGCGGCTCTTTTCGTAATCCACTTCTTCAACAACACCGCTGAAGTCTGCAAACGGACCATCGATAACACGAACAACTTCACCTGGCTCAAATAATGTAGCCGGCTTAGGTGCTTCTGAGTTTTCTTGAAGACGGTTTAAGATGCGGTCAGCTTCTTTTTGGCTAATTGGCGCAGGACGATCAGACGTACCACCAATGAAGCCCATAACACGTGCAGTGCTATTTACTAAGTGCCAGCTTGCATCGTTCATGTCCATTTGAACTAGTACGTAACCTGGGAAGAATTTACGCTCAGATTTGCGCTTTTGACCTGCACGCATCTCAACAACTTCTTCAGTTGGTACTAATACTTCACCAAAACTATCTTCCAAACCTTCGATCTTGATATGCTCAAGAATGGTTTGTGCTACACGCTTCTCATAACCAGAGAAAGCTTGTACTACGTACCAACGTAGTTTCTTTTCGTTCTTCTCATCCGACATGGGATTAGATCTCCAATCCAGTTAAAAAGCCTACTGCGCGGAATAAAATGCCATCTAATCCCCAAAGGATAAGTGCCATAATCACAGTTGCAACCATTACAATTAATGTCGTATGTGTTGTTTCTTGGCGTGTTGGCCACACAACTTTACGTACTTCGATACGTGCTTCTTTTGCAAATGCAATAAAAGTACGACCTTTTTCAGTTAGTGAGGCAATGCCTAAACCCGCTGCAACAGCAACCACTACACCAATAGCACGTAATAATACAGATTGGTCTGCATACATGTGGTTACCAACGACTGCGCCTGCTAGTAGCGCAATAGCTACAATCCACTTTACTGAATCCATCGCATTCGATGGAGTTTCTACATTCGTGCTCATAATATTTTTACCTTAACTACAGACACAACAACCCTGCGCACTGGCAGGGTTAATCCATTAAAATCTAAACTTAAAAACAGACTTGTTTAAACCGATTTTTAATTTCAGACTTCACACATTGTGTAAAAGTGGCAGGGGCGGAGAGATTCGAACTCCCAACCGTCGGTTTTGGAGACCGCTGTTCTACCAATTGGAACTACGCCCCTGCAAAGTGGATGCCTATTATACTTACGCAATTCATTAACACAAGTGTAAAAGATACCCATAAGTTAAATTCTCACCTGCTGAATTAAAAATCAATATTAACATTGATTAAAAAGCAGTTTATCATCAACCCGATATAGGAACAATTACAATAAATGGACGTTCAATTTGACTGCTCAACATAGCCTATTATTTCGTTTTTTTTGCTCTATTACGCTACTGATTTGTTACTCAGTCAGCGCTCGTCCTCTGCATTTAAGTAGCTTCGATAGTCAACAAGGGCTAAGCCAAAACTCCATCAATTGTAGTATCAACGATGCACAAGGGTTCACGTGGTTTGCAACCCAAGGTGGTTTAAATCGATTTGATGGTTACGAATTTAAACGTTTTAAAGCAACGGGTTTAAAAGGCAGTATTTCAGGTAATTGGGTCACCGCATGTCTACAAGATAAAAATAATCAGCTTTGGTTTGCCACTGCAAGTAAAGGATTAAACCGCTTAGATACAACAACAGGGCAATTCAGCACATATACTTCGTCCAGCTCACTGCTGCCGCTTAGCGATGATAAAATCTGGTCAATGGCGTTTGATAAGTTCGACAACCTGTGGCTTGGCCATGAACAAGGTAAATTAACGATGTTTAATTTACCTAAACAGCAGGTTGAACATTTCCAAATCAAGCTCTCAGGTAATCCAAATATTGTTATTCGCGATATAGTTACAAACAATAACCAGTTGTGGCTTGCCACCAGCCATGGCTTAATAAAGTTCAATAGTGTTACAAAACAGTTTGAACAGCATGCCACTATCACCTCGGCACTATGGCACATCAACCTTTTAGCAAACCAGCAACTTTTGGTAGGCGCTAAACACGGCTTATACCTGCTCGACCCAAAAAACGACACGACCAATGAGATTGCACGATTTAATGGTGTCTGGATCACTGATAGTTTAATTGATAGCAGTAATAATCTTTGGATCACAAGTTATGGAAAAGGCATTTATTTTCTTGAAGAAGACAAAAATATTCATCAGGATATAGTCCAATATCGACATGACGCACAACTGACAAACTCGTTGAAAAGTGATTATTTATTGTCAGTTTATCAAGATCCTCAAGGCGTTATATGGATTGGTAGTGATGGCTTTGGGGTGCAGCGCTACAATCCTTCTCAACAGCAATTTTCTCATCAAACAAAAACTCTCAACGCTGATTCTCTTAGCCACAACTTTATTCGCGCTATTATCAAGCGCAGTAATGGCCAATTGTGGGTAGGTACTCGCGACGGGCTTAATCTACGAACTGAAAATGGCTATAAAAACTATAAGTCTCAACTCCCTAATAGTAATATTTTTGCTCTACACGAAGATAATAAACAGCAATTATGGGTAGGAACCTATGGTGGCGGGTTACTTAAATACCAACAAGACAGCGATGACTTTGCGGTCTTCTCGATGCAGAGTCATCAGTTAAGCAGTAATCGTGTCTACGCAATTGCGAGTGACGGTAACGATATACTTTGGCTTGGCAGCAACCAAGGTCTTACCCGCTTTGACCCGAGCACAGGAAGTGTCCGCCACTTCCAACATGACCCTACTCGTAACAGCCTAGCTAACAACACTGTTTTTACACTCGCTTATGATCATGATGACAATGCACTTTGGATAGGCACGCGTGCTGGACTCAACAAGTTAGATATAGACACAGAGCACTTTACACTCCTTAATGATCGTTCTTCTTCAGTAGAACAAAATGCGCTCAGCCATAATATGGTCACCTCTTTATTACTGGATAATAAAAACACTATTTGGGTTGGCACTATGCAAGGGCTAAATAAAGTCGACAAACAGACCTTTGCCGTTAAGCACATAACAGAGCAACATGGTCTGGCAAATGACAATATTTTTGATATTTTAGCTGATAAACAGGGTTACCTTTGGCTTGCTACAAATGGTGGCTTATCCCGCTATCAACCGCATACCAGCAAAATACAGCAATTTTTACCCGAACAAGGTATTCAGCATCAATCTTTTATCCTCGGCGCGAGCTTTCAAGCTGCTGATGGCGAACTCTATTTTGGTGGCATCAATGGCTTTAACCACTTTTATCCTGAGCAGTTAGATTTAACTCATACGCCACCTACCCCAGTTTTAACTGAGTTGCTGCTCAACAACCAAGCGATTGAGACGCGTTACTTTGATCAGCAATCTGATTTGCTTATAAATGCCACTAACACGCTTTCTCTGCCGCAATCATCTGGAGTCATCGGGTTTAAGTTTAGCGCTCTACAAAATCCAGCAAGCCCAAACCATTATCAATATGGCTATAAATTAGCAGGTTTTGATGAGCAGTTTCTCTATACAGACGCAAGTCTTCGCCAAGTCAACTATCCACAACTCCCTGCTGGGCAATATGAACTACTAATTAAAGCAAAAGATCAGTATGGACAATGGAGTCAAACCAAGTCTTTATTAGCATTGACCGTTGTGCCGCCCTGGTGGCAAAGCCCCATTGCATACGTGGTTTATTTTCTTGCCGTATTGAGCGTGGCTTGGTCACTATTAAATGCAATTTACAAACGCAAACTAGCTGAGCAAGACAAACAAAAAGAAGTGGCGTTAAACAAATTAAAAGATCAATTCTTAGATAACATTAGTCATGAGCTAAAAACGCCCCTGAGTTTAATCCTTGCCCCTGTCAGTCAGTTGCAACAGCAACATCAGGACACGCAATCACAAACACACCTCGCGAGTATTAAACGCAACAGCCAACGGTTACTTGAACTTATTAATCAATTACTGCAATTAAGCAAACGACCAAGTACTGCTGTGTACACTGTTTCTCCATATTCATTAGCACGTTTTTTAACCGAGCTTACGCACGACTTCGCCCCGCTATTTGCGCAAAAAAACTTACAGTTTAGTTTTCAAGATAATGATCATTTATTATGTGCGACTAATATTGCACCTAATCACGCCCATTCTATTTTTAGTAACTTAATCAATAACGCCTTAAAGTACACTCCTGAAGGTGGCAGTGTCAGCGTAAGCCTAACGGTTAATCAGCAACAAGCCATAATAAATATAACCGACACCGGAATAGGTATTGCTGTTGAGGATCAGCATCAGGTTTTTAAGCGCTTTACACGTGTAGCGTCAATCGAATCAGGCAGTGGTATCGGCCTAACATTAGTAAAACAACTTGTGGAAGCATATGGAGGAGAAATAACACTTCACAGCGAGATAGGTAAAGGTAGCTGCTTTAGTGTTTCATTGCCGGTTGTTATGAACACCAACCAGAGCAAAACGACCTTAGAACATCGCAGTGCTAAACAAACCCTTCTCATTGTTGAAGACAATCATGATATGACACAGCTACTGCTCAGCTTATTTAATCAAGAATTTAACTGCCTTTGTGCTGCTGATGGCCAACACGCGATTTCCCTTTGCCAAGATGAATTACCAGATCTCATTATTAGTGATGTGATGATGCCAGTTATGGATGGTTATCAGCTACTGGCTAAACTACGTGAAAATCCTGCCACCAGCCATGTCCCTGTGTTACTTTTATCTGCAAAAGCAGATACGCAAAGCCGCTTAAAAGGGCTTGACTTGTTAGCTGATGACTTTTTGAGTAAGCCTTTCGAACCGACTCTTTTGATCAGCCGCGTTAAAAGTCTGATAAGTTTACGCCAGCTATTAAATCAACACTTAACTGCACAACTAGCCGCCCCCATAGCAACGAGCCCCACAGAGACCATGGTAGTGCAAAACAAAGACTACTGCTTTACTGAAAAACTCAAGCAAGTGGTGTTAGCCCACTATCAAGATGAAGGATTTTCAGTTGAACAGCTCGCCGCAGCAATGTGTATGAGTGCTCGCGCTTTACAGCTGAAGATGAAATCACTCTACTCCCTCACTCCTTCAGATTATTTACGTAATACACGCATTGAACTAGCAGCAAAGCAGCTTATTAATAGCTCATACTCAATAGGTCAAGTTGCCCAAAATAACGGTTTTAGTTCACAAAGCTACTTCGCAAGAAGCTTCAAAGTGCAATATGGGATCTCACCAAAGCAATACCGAGAAAAATATACAAAACAAGCAGATTTTCGCGTCAGTGAATAAAGTTTTCGTCTGAGTACTATTAACAAGCCACTGATTTACCTACTTTATATCCATAAAAATTCAAACAGCTCACACATTGTTGTTAGCCAGTTTTCTGTATGAGATATCAGTTAAGGAAAATCATATGCTCACAAAAACACACAAGGCGATCTCGCTAACGTTATTTGCAGCAGCACTGAGTGCATGTCAAAGCACGTCGACATCAACAAGTAATAAAAATAGTCCAAATGTAAATGAAGTCGCACAGCAACAATATAACGGCCCAAAAGCTCGCATCGCTGTAGCCCGCTTTACCGATAAATCAAATGATTCGCGTTGGTGGCGAAAAGAAATCGGTGAAGGTATGGCAGATCAATTAACAACCGCATTAGTCAGTACCAATCGATTTATTGTTTTAGAAAGACAAGCACTCGATGCGGTGTTATCTGAGCAAGACCTCGCTGTTTCTGGGCGCGTAAGTGCAGCATCAGGAGCAGCTTATGGTGAAATCGAAGGTGCCGAAATCGTGGTAGTTGCAGCAGTTACTGAGTTCGATGATGATAGTTCAGGTGCCAGTGTAGGCAGCGGTGGTTTTATTGGTGATGTATTTAGTTCAGTATCGGCTGGTTTCTCAGGCTCACACATGGCCATTGATTTACGCCTAATTGATACCCGCACCTCGCGAATTCTAGCCGCAACCAGCGTTGAAGGTGGCAGTAAAGACTTCGATTTCACATCAGCAGCGACTAACTTTGGCGGTGCACTTGTCGGTGGAAATTTAAGTGGCTGGTCAAACACGCCAAAAGAAAAAGCATTGCGCGAAGTAATCGTAAAAGCCGTTGAATTCTTAGAGTCAAAAGTGCCCACAACTTATTATCGTTATAATAGCGACAACACCATAGCAGCTGGCTACAAGGCCCCTGCACCACTAAAAGTAACCACAGCTGCAGCACCGGCTAAAGCGCCAATAGCATCGGTTACTGTTCCGAGTCACAGAATGCCTTACTATGAAAAAACAGACCTGGCGATGTCACGACTCAATTTAGTGTGTTTAGGTTACTTGAAGCAGCAACCACACTATGAAGAATTTGACGTTGAAGACGTAAAGTATGATCAAGCCACTGTGATTGCGCTCACTGAATATCAGCAAGAAAATAAGCTAAAAGTGACGGGGCTTGCAGATGAAGCAACCAAAAAATCCCTTGATGATACACAGTGTATTGCCAAAACCAACAAGTCAAGTTTAGAAAGCTTAGGTAGCATGTTTAAATTTGACTGAGTAAACTTACAGCCAGTGTTAGCACTGGCTGTATCACCGTTTTTATTGGCGCCTTCACTACACTAACCTGCTACATATCACACTACTTGCAACAACTCACCACGATAAAAATCACATAACAACCAAATTTGTTGAAAGGGATGCTGCTTAGGCACATCAAGGTGAGTAAGTACTGACTTAAAATCATCAAAATGCCATATAGTACTGGCATTTCGAATTAATAACCAAGGCTGCGAAGACTCGTAATGTTTCTTAGCTTTTTGTGCCAGCAATCGATGCAAAGCACAGTGCAAACGTTCGTTACTCGGTGCTAAAGCCATTTCAGCGAGATCGCGTTGCATTGAGATAGACAGCGGGCGACCTAGCACCGCCATCGCTTCTGTTTCACTGGCATATAAATGCGCTATTTCAATATCGAGCCGTTCATCACCTTTATAACAACTCACATCTGGTTTACTTGGTGTGTTATGCCAGATATTACGCATGGTTACACCAAACTGCTTTTCGTAGCAGCGTAAAAATAGCTTTGCCGCACTATGCTCGAGTGCTATTTTTTCTTGTTCACTCTCACGATTCATTTAATGTCGCATATACATCACTTAATAACCCAGAAGCGCCGAAACGAAATAGCTCTGGCTGTAAGTACGCTTCACCCATGATTGATTCGGCTAAGGCTAAATACTCAGCAGCATCAGTGACTGTTCTGACTCCCCCAGCTGCCTTAAAACCAACCTTTTTACCAGTCGCTTTAATGGTATTTAACATGATGGCTGTTGCAGCTAGCGTTGCATTAACAGCCACTTTACCGGTACTGGTTTTAACGAAGTCAGCACCGCCATTAATTGCCAGCTTAGTTGCCGTTGCAATAAGATCATCGGTTAATTCGCCACTTTCGATAATGACTTTAAGTTGCGCTTGGCTGCCACATGCCTCTTTTGACGCTTTGACATACTCTAAAACTTTGCGCTCATCACCGGCAATCAGTGCTTTATAGGGGATCACTAAATCAATTTCGTCGGCTCCGCGCTCAATGGCAAACAGTGTTTCATTTATCACTTGTTCTAGAGGCTGCTCCCCATCAGGAAAGTTTGTAACTGTCGCCACTTTTACGTGCTGAAGTTCACGCTCAGCGAGTGCCAGTTTAGCGTCACTAACAAATTGGCTGTACACACAAACCGCCGCAGGGATGCCCAGTTTTGGCTCAATACTAGCAACCAAGTTATTAATTGATTCTGTGGTGTCGGTGTCATTCAGAGTTGTTAAGTCCATCAGCGCCACCGCTTGAGCAGCGATTGTTTGTGTTTTATTCATTACGTTTACTTTTTTGTTGCTATCTTAGTGACCTATAGTAGCAAATTTTTATCATTCGGCTATAAATCATAACTAATCACCATAAGGCAACTAATTTACTTGTAACTCGCCGCAATCCCTTGTTAACTAAGCCTTAAGCCAAACACAACCACCATATATAACTTTTAGCTATATAAACTTGGTTTTAATTATTTTTTACTTTATATGGAGCACTATATTCTGCTTACCTGCAATAAGCAGTTTATTCAATGTGTTTTAGGGGTGTAGACAAAGTGCAATATTTACCAATCTTTACCAAATTAGACGACAAGCCTGTTCTGGTAGTCGGCGGTGGGGATGTTGCGTTACGCAAGTGCCGAGCATTTTTAAAAGCCCGCGCCAACGTGACCTTAGTCGCCCCTGCATTTTGTGATGAACTACAAGAGCTTGCAAAGCAAGGTGATGTAACGCTTATTAACGACTTTTTCAAAGAGCAGTATTTAGAGCAACAGATGCTAGTGATTGCTGCTACTGATATCGACAGCGTAAATGAGGATGTGTTTAAGCTTGCCAATGCACGCAATATCTTCGTAAACGTGGTAGATGACCAACCTAAGTGCAGCTTTATTTTTCCATCAATTGTTGACCGTGACCCGATCACAATTGCAATTTCAAGCGCCGGTACAGCGCCAGTTTTAGCACGTCGTTTACGTGAAAAACTCGAAACGCTTATTCCACAGCATATTGGGCCACTAGCAAGTTTAGTGGGCAGCTTCCGTGACAAAGTAAAACAACGCTTTAAACACTTTGCCGATCGTCGCCAGTTTTGGGAAGGCGTATTTGATTCATCAGTCGTGAGCAAAGTTCAAGCGGGTAATACCGAAGCTGCCACAGCGCAGCTAGAGCAGATGTTAGATGCCAAGCCTGAGCCTGAAGGCGAAGTGTATGTTGTTGGTGCTGGCCCGGGCGACCCAGAGCTATTAACGCTAAAAGCACTACAATTAATGCAACAAGCCGACGTGGTTGTATATGACTACTTGGTTTCTGATGAAATTATGGATTTAGTGCGCCGTGATGCCGATTTGGTTTGCGTGGGTAAACGTTTAGGCGATCACAGTGTTGCACAAGAAGATACTAACCAGATGCTGGTCGATTTTGCCAAGCAAGGCAAAAAAGTATGCCGTATTAAAGGTGGCGACCCGTTTATTTATGGCCGTGGTGGTGAAGAGGTGCAAGTTCTCGCAGCTAATCAAGTACGTTACCAAATCGTACCGGGTATTACTGCTGCTGCAGGTTGTAGTGCTTATGCTGGCATTCCACTTACTCACAGAGATCATGCCCAAGCCATTCAGTTTGTAACGGGTCACTGTAAAAAAGATGGTCAAGAATTAGATTGGCAGTCACTTGCCAAACCAAATCAGACCTTAGCGATTTATATGGGGGTGATTAAATCACCACATATTCAAGCACAATTATTAAAACATGGCCGCGGTGCAGACACACCCGTTGCCATTATCGAAAACGGCACACGTAAAGAACAACGTGTGGTTACAGGGCAATTAGGTGAGCTGGCAGATTTGATTTCGCGCCATAGCATTATTTCACCCGCCTTATTAATTATTGGCGAAGTTGCATCATTGCACCATCAGCTTGCATGGTTTGGTCAAACCGAGCAAACCAGCAGCTTTGCCCAGCCTTTAACTGGCGTAGCTTAATTTAACTTTTAATCATTTTAGTAGGACGACTAACAATGGCTTTAACACACCTTCAGCAATTAGAAGCTGAAAGTATCAAAATCATGCGCGAAGTTGCTGCTGAGTTTGAAAACCCGGTGATGCTTTATTCTATCGGTAAAGATTCATCCGTGTTATTACACTTAGCGCGTAAAGCGTTTTACCCAGCAAAAATTCCATTTCCACTTTTACACGTTGATACCAACTGGAAGTTTAAGGAAATGATTGAGTTTCGTGACCGCCTTGCTAAAGAGTATGGTTTTGATTTAATCGTCCATAAAAACCCAGAAGGTTTAGCGATTGATATCAATCCATTTGTGCATGGCTCAGCTAAACACACCGACATCATGAAAACGCAAGGCTTAAAGCAAGCGTTAGACAAATACGGCTTTGATGCTGCGTTTGGTGGTGCACGTCGTGACGAAGAGAAATCACGTGCTAAAGAGCGTGTTTACTCATTCCGTGACAAACACCACAGATGGGATCCAAAAAACCAACGTCCAGAGCTTTGGAATACGTATAACAGCCAAGTTAACCCGGGCGAAAGTATTCGTGTATTCCCGCTTTCTAACTGGACTGAGCTTGATATTTGGCAGTACATCTACCAAGAAAACATTGAAATGGTTCCACTTTATCTTGCCAAAGAACGCCCTGTAGTTGAGCGTAACGGCACGCTTATTATGGTTGATGACGAACGTATGCCTTTAGAAGAAGGTGAAGTACCGCAAATGAAATCGGTCCGTTTCCGTACTCTTGGTTGTTACCCGCTAACGGGTGCTGTGGAATCAACAGCAGGAACCTTAACTGAAATTATTGAAGAGATGCTGCTTTCTACCTCTTCTGAGCGTGAAGGCCGCGTGATTGATCACGACTCTGCTGGTTCAATGGAAAAGAAAAAACGTGAGGGCTATTTCTAATGTCTAAAACAAACGACACGATTAATGAAGTAAGAGAGCTAGGCATCGACGCCTACCTTGCGCGTCAACAAGACAAAAGCCTTTTACGCATGCTGACTTGTGGTAGTGTAGATGACGGTAAATCAACGCTGATTGGCCGCCTTTTACACGACAGCCACCAAATTTATGAAGACCAACTTGCAGCCCTGCATAAAGACAATGAAAAAGTCGGTAATGCCGGTGAAGAGCTTGATTTAGCACTCCTTGTAGATGGTCTTCAAGCTGAGCGTGAGCAAGGTATTACCATTGACGTTGCTTATCGTTACTTCTCTACAGCAAAACGTAAATTCATTATTGCTGATACGCCAGGACATGAGCAATACACACGCAACATGGTGACCGGCGCATCAACTAGTGACGTGGCGATTATCCTAGTTGACGCTCGTTACGGCGTACAAGTACAAACTAAGCGTCATAGCTTTATCTGTGACTCATTAGGTATTAAGCAGTTTGTTGTTGCTATCAATAAGATGGATATCGTCGATTTCGATGAAACGGTATACGAGAAAATCAAAGCCGACTACCTTAAGTTTGCAGAGCAGCTAAACGTCACTAATATCAAATTTGTGCCGATGTCAGCGCTAAAAGGTGACAACGTAGTAACACGCTCAGAGCACACACCTTATTACACAGAAAAGCCACTGCTGGAGTTACTTGAAGACTCACCAGCAGCTGAAATTGATAACGGGTTTGAAGCCCGCTTACCAGTGCAATATGTAGTACGCCCGAACTTAGACTTCCGTGGTTTCCAAGGCACTTTAACGTCTGGCAAACTTAGCGTGGGTGATGCAGTGAAAGTATTACCATCGGGTAAAAGCTCGAGCATTAAAGAGATTGTCACTTTCGATGGTAACCTAGATACCGCTGAAGCAGGCCAAGCAATTACCTTAACGTTAAACGACGAAATTGATATCAGTCGTGGCGATGTGATTGTACCAGCAGCCTCAAATGCTGCTGTAACAAACCGTATTCAAGCTAAATTAGTATGGATGCATGAAGCACCGTTAGTATTAGGTAAAAGCTACAACTTTAAGTTAGGCAGCAAAAATACCTCGGCAGTGGTAAGAAAGATCGATCACACGATTGATGTTAATACCCTAGAGCATGGTCAAGCTGACTCATTACAGCTTAACGAAATTGCCATTGTAACCCTAGAGCTTACAGAAACAATTTTGGCTGATGAGTACCATAACAACCATGAAACAGGTGCATTTATCCTAATTGATCGCTTATCTAACCTGACCGTTGCTGCAGGTATGATTGAACAATTACTTAGCACCGAAGAGCAACAAAGTAACTTTAGCGATTTTGAAGTTGAATTTAACGCATTAGTACGCAAGCACTTCCCTCATTGGCAAGCGCTTGATATAACTAAGCTTAAATAATCACCATTCGCCTGTTATAGGAAGTAAAAAGCATGTATCAACAGCTGGTATTAACAGGCATTATGCTGGTATTAGTCGGGTGCCTTTTTGGCACTCGACTAAAACCTGCATGGTTATTTGTCGGCGCCATTGGTATTAGTTATTTAGCTGGGCTGATCAGCCTTGAAGATATGCTAATTAACTATGCAAATCCTTCTTTAATTACTCTTATTCTACTTGTACTCGTTTCGATAGCGGTAGAAAAAACCACGTTAGTGCAAAAGCTTGCTCAGTCTCTTTCGAAAGGTAGCCTGATAAGTTCGGTGACAAAACTGGGTTTATCAACTGCCTTTTTATCATCATTTACTAATAATACAGCAGTAGTAGCATCGCTTATCAGTGCAATAAAAGAAAGCCCGACACATTCACCGTCTAAGCTTTTGTTGCCTTTATCGTACACTGCCATTTTAGGTGGCACGATCACCCTGATAGGTACCTCAACCAATTTAATTGTTAATGGCTTTGCCGTTGAAGCGGGCATGGAGCCACTTGGTTTTTTTGATTTTACCTTGATTGGTTTAGGCGCATTAAGTGTTGGACTTATCACTATTTTAGTGATGCTCAAGTATTTACCAGATAACGGTAAAAATGACCAAGAAGTGGTGCCCTTTTACCTTGAAGGTAAAGTCGAAACAGGCTCTAAACTAATTGGTAAAAGTGTTGAGGAAAATGGCCTTCGTGAATTAAAAGACTTGTTCTTAGCCGAAATAATCCGTGGTGATAAACGTATTTGCGCGGTTACCCCAAAACAAGTTATTAAAGAAGGTGACGTACTGCTTTTTGTAGGTGATATAAAGTCAGTACCTCTGCTCACCCAATTTGATGGCTTAAAAGTTGTACACGACAAACATGAGAAAGACGTTGAGCACCTAGTTGAAGTTGTTGTTAGTCATTCATCAAAATACATTGGTAAAACAATTAAAGAAATTCGCTTTCGTGAACAATTTCATGCAGCCGTTATTGCCATTCGCCGCGGCCATGACCGTTTACAAGGTGGCTTAGGTAAAGTTCAACTGCAAGCGGGTGATTCCTTGATCCTTGCTCCTGGCAAAGCATTTTACTCGCTGCCCAATTTAAAACGCGAGTTTGTTTATATATCAGGCCTTGATTTACAAACCCATTTAAAACCTAAGCAATCAAATATTGTGTTAGCAAGTTTTGCAACCGTATTAGGGTTAAGTATTGTTGGCCTAGTGCCATTAGTAAAAGGCCTACTCGTTCTTCTTATCGGTTTAATGCTAACGGGCACAATCAAGCTAAGTGAAGTAAAACGTCGCTTCCCAATAGAGTTACTCGCAGTAGTCGGTAGTGCCATTGGCCTTGCCAAACTCATGATAGGCACAGGCCTTGCCGGTGAAATTTCGTCGGCCATGTTATACGTATTAGGTGACTTTGGGCCTTACGGCGCATTTATCGCCATATTCTTAATGACGGTTTTATTTACCGAACTCATTACCAACAATGCCGCTGCAGCGCTTTCGTTTCCGGTAGCGTATGCACTCGCCGTTGGTTTTGATGTATCACCGTTGCCTTTTATTATGGCTGTCGCATTTGGTGCATCAGCGAGCTTCATTTCGCCATTTGGTTATCAAACTAACTTGATGGTTTACAGCGCGGGAAATTACCGCCTTAAAGATTACATTGCCATGGGCTTACCTTTATCGATTATTTACTCGATTACGGTTTTAACACTCATACCACTGGTATTCCCATTTCAATAACGAGAGTAAAGACAATGGATGAAAATATTGTTTGGCATAATTACGCCATTAGCAAATCACAGCGTAGTGAGCAAAAAAAGCATAAGCCTGCCATTTTATGGTTCACAGGTTTTTCAGGTTCAGGCAAAAGTACAGTTGCTAACGCACTAGAAAGCGCATTAAACCAGTTAGGCGTTCACACCTACCTACTTGATGGCGACAATGTGCGTCATGGCTTATGTAAAGATCTTGGCTTTACTGATGAAGACCGCGTGGAAAACATTCGTCGCGTAGGTGAAACTGCCAAGCTAATGGTCGATGCCGGTCTTGTGGTATTAACCGCATTTATTTCGCCATTCCAAAGCGAACGCGATATGGTAAGAAACTTAGTAGAGGATGGTGAGTTTATTGAGGTATTTTTAGATACCCCGCTCGACGTGTGTGAAACACGCGACCCTAAAGGGCTTTATAAAAAAGCGCGTGCAGGTGAAATTAAGCACTTCACAGGTATCGACTCAGACTATCAAATCCCTACATCGCCAGAAATTAAAATCGATACCAGTAAAAACAGCCTAGACCAATCGGTGCAAGAACTGGTAGCGTATTTAAAACAACAGCAAATTATAGGTTAAGTCATGAATCAAACGGAACTGCTAGAAGAAATCTTACTCCTCGCACGCCAAGCCGGCAGTGCAATAATGGGGATTTACGAAAAGGACTTTAATGTTGAGTACAAAGCTGATGAAAGCCCAGTGACCGACGCCGACCTAGCAGCTCACAAAGTGATTGTGAATGGCTTACAACATCTCACCCCTGATGTACCAATTCTAAGCGAAGAAAGCGCTGATATTAGCTGGGATATCCGTCAAACTTGGCAACGCTACTGGTTAGTAGACCCAATTGATGGCACCAAAGAGTTCATTAAAAAGAATGGCGAGTTCACTGTAAACATTGCCTTGATTGAAAAAGGTAAACCGGTATTGGCCGTTGTCGATGCACCGGCATTAGGTGTGTCGTATATTGCTGCAGAAGCAATAGGTGCCTTTAAAGATAAAGGTGATGAGCGTATCGAACTTAAGGTAACCCGTAAACCAAATAAAGGGCTTATCCGTGTTGTCGGCAGTCGTTCACACCCCTCTCCTGATTTAGCTGAATTCGTAAAACAGTTTGAAGATGTAGAAATGGTTTCAAAAGGCAGCTCACTAAAACTTTGCCTTGTTGCCGAAGGGAGTGCAGATATATACCCACGCCTTGGCCCAACCTGTGAGTGGGATACCGGAGCAGGTCATGCGATTGCTGAAATAGCAGGCGCAACGGTTAGCAAACTCGATGGCAGCCCACTACTGTATAACAGTAAAGAAGAGTATCTGAATCCGTATTTTGTCGTATCGGCTTTACAGGACTAAAAACGTTCCGTTTAATATCGTAGGCTGGGTTGAGCGTAGCGAAACCCAGCACCTTTCTTATCATCTCAAAGTAAGTCTATAGATTTAACGCCTACCACTTAATAGTGAAACCCACCTAGATAATAAGTCCTTGTTCCTATAATATTTTGCTCTCTTAATCTATTAAAGGAATAACCATGACGACTGTTGAAAAAGCAATTGAAGCCGGTTACGAGGCACAAATTACTGCACTTTATAAAGCCCTTTCACAAGGGGTGCTTGCTGCTAATGGCGATGAAAGTGAAATCACAGCAGCTGAAGCGCGTTTTAAGAAAGGTTTAGCATTTGCCGCAGACATTAAAGCTCGCGCACTTGCAGCTGCAGAATAAATAGCTTAATTGGGCTTATCTCAATAAGCCCAACTTTTTCCTTTGTAAGTCTCTCCTTACAGCATAGTTATTTAAATACAACGCTAAAACATGCATTCTTAGTCGCTTTTCTATATGCTGCGCGACAATTATTATTCTAATAGTGGAGTGCTAATGAACACACATCAAGATGCTATGCAGTATGATGCATCGACAACAAGTAGTAACTCAAAATGGAATCTTCATGACACCCAGTGGGTGTTAAGTTTATTTGGCACCGCAGTCGGTGCAGGGATTTTATTCTTACCAATTAATATCGGCATCGGCGGATTTTGGCCTTTAATTATCATGGCATGCCTTGCCTTTCCGATGACTTACTTAGCTCACAGAGGCTTAGCCCGCTTTGTTTTATCATCAAAAAAGCCTGAAGCAGACTTTACCGATGTAGTAGAAGAACACTTTGGCATTAATGCAGGACGCCTGATTTCTTTACTGTATTTTCTATCTATCTTCCCTATCTTACTTATTTATGGTGTTGGCTTAACCAATACTGTAGACAGCTTTATCGTTAATCAATTAGGTATGGAGTCACCCCCACGCGTGCTGTTATCTGGCCTGCTCGTTGGCGGTATGATCAGCCTAATGTTAGGTGGCGAAGCACTCATGTTACGTGCCTTTGCTATTCTTGTTTATCCTCTCGTCGCTATCCTGTTCTTCTTATCGATTTACTTGATCCCAAGCTGGCAAATGCCTGATGTATCAATCCCTGAGTTTTCAGGTTTCATGAAAACACTTTGGCTATCAATACCTATCATTGTATTCTCGTTTAGCCATGCCGCTGCAATATCAAGCTTTGTACATGTACAGCGCGCTCACTATGGCGACAATGCCAAAATGAAGTCAGAAGCAATTCTGAAGCGCACCAGCTTATTGTTAATTGTATTTGTTTTATTATTTGTTTTTTCATGCGTGCTGTCGCTTTCTAGTGAGCAAATGGTACAAGCAAAAGCAGATAACGTATCTATCTTGTCATTCCTTGCCAATATTACTGATAACTCGTTTATTGCGACCTTAGGGCCATTAGTTGCCTTTATCGCGATTACCTCATCGTTCTTAGGTCACTTTTTAGGTGCCCGTGAAAGCTTCAACGGCTTAGTCAGTAAACAAGCGCATATGAACCCTAAGCTTGTTGATAAGATTGGCACTGTCATCATGTTCTTCGCTATTTGGTATTGCTCAGTGATCAACCCAAGTATTTTAGACATGATGGATCAGCTATCAGGCCCTATCATCGCCATGATCCTTTTCATCATGCCAATGATTGCCGTATATAAGGTGCCTAGCTTACACAAATACAGAAACCGCTTGAGCACACTGTTCGTATTAACAGCTGGCTCTCTAGCCGTATTTGCGCTTATCTACAGCATGATTAAATAGTCAAAGCTTAAACTTTAAAAAGCCCAGCAGGGAAGCCTGCTGGGCTTTTTTGTTAGTAACTGGAAAGTTGGAAGGCGTGGCGTAGGTTGGGTAGAGCGCAGCGAAACCCAACACAGAGCTATCAGCTATCAGCTATCAGCTTTCAGCCGTCAGCGATCAGCCGCTCGGTGTGGGTGTTTGGTGCTGCGTCACCCTCAGCCGGAGGTTATAGGCTAAGTGTACTTGTAGGAATGGCTTTAACCATGAATGTTTTTGTTATAGTTTGAATTCGGCACTGAAGTGCCTCCTACGAGGCTTTGTTACTGAGGGAGACTCAGTTACCTGACAACTCGGTAGATCAACTGACATCTATTATCTGCCGTCTGAGATACGCATCACGTAGGAATGGCTTCTGCCATGAATATGCTTGTTATGGTCTGAATTCGGCACTGAAGTGCCTCCTACGGGGGTTGTTGCTGTGGGTGACTCTCTACTAAACAACCCAACAATTCAACTTTACCCTTGCTAACTAGAAACTCGCTAACTCGTGTTGGGTTTCGCTCCGCTCTACCCAACCTACCTGGAGAATGAACAGAGAGTGCTGAGGGAGTCTCTGTACTAAACAACCCCGCAGTTCAGCTGATGTCTGATGGCTGAAAGCTGACAGCTAAAACGCAAAAAAGCCCGACTCTTTCGAATCGGGCTTTCTCTAATTTGGAGCCTGGCGATGTCCTACTTTCACATGGCAAATGCCACACTATCATCGGCGCTGTTTCGTTTCACTACTGAGTTCGGCATG
>NZ_JAMXSK010000033.1:0-32006 GCF_024124645.1 Pseudoalteromonas sp. Ps84H-4
AACTGAAGTAGTTTTTGTCTAGATACTTCTTTGTTGTATATAACTTGTCGCTCTTTACCTATTTTACAAACTTGATAATTATTTTTTGCTAAATCAATCGCAATAACGTTAAGATTCACCATGTATGAACTCCTTTTGTAAAAGTTTTGTCGCTTATTACGTTACCCCCCTGTGGGAGGGGAGTCCATACATCTCTGTGGTTCAAGTCTTTATTTCACAAAGAGAAGTGAATGAGAAGACAATGAGGAAACCCAAATTAACTTCACCAACCTTCTTCTAAGACACAGCCAAGTAATCTATTTATCGAGACGAACTGTTTGCTAGATTTTTTCGAACCACAGAGGACACAGAGAGCGCAGAGGAAGAAACGGAGGTATTAAAGTGTACTTCTCTAAAGCGCAGCGTCTCTTATCCTCTTTGTGAATTTTGGTGTCTCTGTGTAGCGCGCAGCGCCTCGGTGACCTCTGTGGTTCCAATATTTTTATTCACAAAGAGAAGTGAATGAGAAGACAATGAGGAAACCCAAATTAACTTCACCAACTTTCTTCTAAGACACAGCCAAGTAACCTATTTATCGAGAAGAGCAGTTTGCCAGATCTTTTTTGAACCACAGAGGACATAGAGAGCACAGAGGAAGAAACGGAGGTATTAAAGTATACCTCTCTAAAGCGAAGTGTCTCTTATCCTCTTTGTGAATTTTGGTGTCTCTGTGTAGCGCGCTGCGCCTCGGTGTCCTCTGTAGTTCAAATCTTTATTTCACAAAGAGAAGTGAATGAGAAGACAATGAGTATGCGAAATAGACAGCTACTTAATATGAATCCTCTAAAGCGCAGCGTCTCTTATCCTCTTTGTGAATTTTGGTGTCTCTGTGTAGCGCGCAGCGCCTCGGTGACCTCTGTGGTTCAAATATGTACTTCACAAAGAGAAGTGAATGAGAAGACAATGAGCATTTGAAATAGACAGCTACTTTATATAAATCCTCTAAAGCGCAGCGTCTTATGATCTCTTTGTAAATTAGGTTTTTGATATAAATCTGATGCGGGCTGACGCGAGTTTTAAGCCTCACGCAACAGACTAAAATCTACCTCAGGCAAACTCTCAAAACCCGGACGTGCAAATAAATAACCTTGCATTAAACTCACCCCAGCTTGGCGTAACCATTGATATTCCTCAATCGTTTCAATACCCTCAGCCAGCGTAGTGATATTTAATTCATCAAACATCGCAATACAATGGCTCACAATTGCTTGACGAGTTTTATTTAAATGAATATCTCTAATTAGTGCCATATCAAGTTTAATAATATTGCTTTGAAAGTCAGCCAATAAATTTAAACCCGAATAACCAGAACCAAAATCATCCGTAGCCGTAATAAACCCCAACGACTGATAATATTCAACAACACGTTTAATGTGATTCGTGTCTTCAACTTGCTCAACCTCGGTAAATTCAAACATAATCTGCTCTACCGGAAAGTCATATTGTTTAGCTGCTTCAAGGGTTGTTCTAATACAGCGCTCAGGTTTGTAAATCGCGTTAGGTAAAAAGTTGATACTCAAAATAGAATCAAGCTTTAGCTTTGCTGCAAGCGAAATAGCTTTGATACGACAAAGTTGGTCGAAGGTATAGCGGTTCTCATCGTTCACTTGTGAGATAACAGAATAAGCCGACTCATTATTAGGCCCGCGAACTAATGCTTCATAACCAAAGATCTGCTTTGCTGCGCAGTCAATGATAGGCTGAAAAGCCATGGTGAAATCAAAGCCAAGTTCTAGTTTGTCTTTACAGTTATT
Source organism: Pseudoalteromonas sp. Ps84H-4 (assembly GCF_024124645.1). Taxonomy (NCBI): domain Bacteria; kingdom Pseudomonadati; phylum Pseudomonadota; class Gammaproteobacteria; order Alteromonadales; family Pseudoalteromonadaceae; genus Pseudoalteromonas; species Pseudoalteromonas sp. Ps84H-4. The sequence goes on from NZ_JAMXSK010000033.1 coordinate 1,794, forward strand.
GCAACCTGTTGGCTGGCAATGAGTTTGCTTGTCGTGCATGCTTACCTCAGACTAAAGTCTTCTTAATACATAATAGTGCTAGTAAATTGCCAATTGTGCAATGTTGTTGAGTTAAAAGTATAAAACTATAGAGAAAATATGTAGCTGCCGTTTTACATAGTGTCAAACAGGCATTTATTTACTGTAGGTTCTTTATGCACAATGAGAAGACAATGAGATACTAGTTAAGCCAATTAGTTTTTACCTCTATAGCACAGCGTCTCTTAGCCTCTTTGTGAGTATTGGTTTTACTCTGTGTAGCGCGCAGCGCCTCGATGAACTCTGTGGTTCAAATATCTTTTTGCACAAAGAGAAGTGAATGAGAAGACAATGAGATACTAGTTAATCCTATTAGTTTTTCCTCTAAAGCGCAGCGTCTCTTATCCACTTTGTGAGTATTATTTCTTCAATATTGTGCCTCATCTATTACGCTGGAGTATAAAAATATTTCCCGCCAAAAATACTTAAAATCAATTTGATATCTTTTTAGTACCTAGCTTTAATGGTATTTTAGCGCCAAGCAATCTTGCCAATATAAAGGAAGTAAAATGGCATCCAAAACCGTCGAATACTACAACCAAAATGCGCAAGCATTTGTAGATGCCACACTCGATGTAGACCTCAATGAACTTTATGACGAATTCTTACCGCTGATCCCAAAAAAAGGCGCTTTACTCGATGCCGGTTGTGGCTCTGGCCGCGACGCCTTCATCTTTAAAGAGCGTGGTTATAGCGTAGATGCATTCGATATCAGCCCAGCGATGGCAAAATTGGCGTCAGAATATTTAAACCAAGACGTAGCTGTAAGCAGCTTCCTAGAGCTAAACGACGTTGCTAAATACGACGGCATTTGGTGCTGCGCAAGCCTTATTCACGTAGCAAAAAACGACTTAACCGACGCATTTAATAACCTTGCCCGCGCATTAAAGCCACAAGGCATCGTGTATGTATCATTTAAATACGGCGAAGGCGAGCGCGAACACAACGGTCGCGAATTTACCGACCTAAACGAACAAGCCCTTGAGAGTATTATTAAAGGCACCGACCTATTTATCCTCAAGTCTTGGCAAAGCGCCGACCAACGCCCTGAGCGCGCCACAGAAACATGGCTAAACGCCATTCTGCATAGAAGAACAATGAAGTAGTTTACTGCGGTATAGCAGGCTATACCGCAGCTCTCCCAATATTGTATGGGTTTTAGAGTATAGCTCTACCTAAAATCCTATATTTGCAATAGCTTTTCATGCTAGATTGTTCCTAAACTAAATCGCCAATATTCAAGTTACAACAATGCGTTATGAGCATAAGTGGCAAATATGATTACGTAAACAGGGAACGGCTCATGAACTTTAAAGCACCTTTCAAAAGTACACTTAAGGCTTGATTGATGATGGCCATGCAGCAGCAACTCGATTTCATTGCTTACATTCAGCGTATGCTGGTGGAAGGTGATTTTAGTGCGACATATAAGTTTGCACTATTACATGCATTGGCTGATGTTTGTGTTGAGCAACCAATGATGTATGAAGCTAGCGAGTTAAACATTGATCTTGCTAAGCTAGCTGAAAAGTTAATAGAGCTTTATTGGCACCATGCAGTGCCATTTTCTTCTGCTCATAGTGGTGAAAGTGCTTTACTTAAACAAAACTCGGGTGCGCAATCAAAAGTGATTGCGGTACTATACGAGTGCCAGCAAAACAATATTCGTAGCTTGCGCCAGCTTAAATTAAGCCCTTACTGGCATACCACTTACAAAGCAGCTTTAGACACGTTAAAAACAGGCCCGTTGTGGCGCTTACAAATTCTTGCTAAACAAGAAGAGTGCTTTTTATATCCGCACACAAAAGGCAAAAGCTATATCACTCTAAACGCAGGCATAGCTGCTTGCTTTAGACGCTTTTACGATTTAGTTGTCTATTTAGCCAAAAACGCATGGCTACAGAAGATTCAAAGCATCAAGCACAATCAAGCACTTATTGGCCCGCAAAGCCAACTGCATGACTTTTTATTTGGTTTCGACCGTACAGCACTAAACAAAGCAAAACCAATCTTAGTCGAAATACAAAAAGGCCTATGCTTTTATTGTCAAAAGCCACTCAATAGCGCGATAGAAGTTGATCACTTTATTCCCTTTGCCCGCTACGCTAACGATTTAGGCCATAATTTTGTTGCCGCCCATCGAAGTTGTAATAACAGTAAGCGTGACTTTTTAGCAGCCCAGCTGCACCGCGAACGTTGGCAAGACCAAAATCTAGATCGTCACAGCCAGCTGCTCACTAATGAACTAACTCGCTATTTTCATTGTGATGTAGATAAATCTCTTGCAGTAAGCAACTGGGCATACCAAGTAGCCAGCAGCAATGGCGCGAAACTCTGGCTTGCAAAAGATAGATTTGAGTTGGCGGGAAGTAAAAATGTCCACGCGTTAGATTTAGTCGCGCAGACAAATCACTTATATGATTCTTAATAGCACCAAAAGCTATACTATTTTAGGTAGTAAACTCTCAAATCAGTATTTATTAAGGAATGAGAAGTTAATGCGCTTACTAAGTGCTCGTATTCATTTTTGTAAAAATTAACTAAAGGAGATACTGAATTAAAGTTTTGTAAGTTACTGTACTCAATCAATAGCTCTTTTAACAATGTAAGATCATTTTCTAAAGTTCGTAAAACTTTATATTCGATGCTATTGGTATCGATGCCTTTAGAATATAAAAATTTAAAATCAGGGTTTTCATTATAATTAACTTTACCAAGAAGAATCGTCTTTAAAGATAGAGAATTTCCCATTAAGTTATTTTCATTATAATTACGATTAATTCTATCTGTAACTATTTGTATTACCTTGTAAGTATCATCGTTATAATGCTGTTTCGAAATTATTGAAACTTGCTCTTCATTTGCAGTAGCTAAACGGCTGAACTCTTTCCTTGTCTCTTTTAATTCTAAGTTCTGTAGAACTATTGCTATCAATAAACATAGGAATGATAGGAATGCAAAAATGGGGTTTAAAACTCCCCCCATGAAGTCACCAAATGCTCCCCATTGTTCAATTGATGATTGTGGCGAAAATCCAAACCTACTGTAAGCAGTAAGAATAACAAAAAGTGGGATTGAACAAGCAATAAGTGCAAAAAATCTGATATTTTTCATTTCGTTCCTTTATATGAACATTATATTTTCCAAATCACCCAACCGCTAACTTCCCTGCCTCATGCCACATTTCACTTGGCATGGGGTTTGTTAGCTCCCAAGTAATATTCATTGGTTGGCTGCCATTGTGGCTTTGGTATTTAACCTCGCCGTAGTTAACGAATCCCATTGTTCTACCGTTTTCATCTTTGCTTTGTTCACGCACAAACAACAAGATGGTTTTGCCTGTTTGTTGGTGCTGAATGTAGCTTAGGCCGCGGCCGTGTTCTGGTCGTGCGCTGTTTTGCGTTTGCCAATGAAACAGAGTAGGGCTGATTGCATAGTCATGGTATAGCGTTGTTGGCGAATAGGTTTTTTCGCATTTGTTGAGGGTTACAAAAAGTAATTCTAAATTTTGTTTTTTGAACTCTAATACGCCTTCGCGTGCAGTTGATTTTTTATCAAACGTATGTGCACCAAATGCAGCTAATATTTGCTGGCGTGTATAACGGCTGTGTAATTTTATTGCGTGATTAGGGAGGCACGTTAAATTACTTTCTAGTTGCTGAATACGGTTTATTAAAAGCATAATCACTTCAGATAACTCGTGTTGTAATAGTGGGTTTTTTAGTGCTTGTAAGCTTTCCTTAATAGATTTAAACCCCAGACTTGTGCCAGTGTTATCCCAAAAATTGTAATGAGCCATTAGAGCGTATTGTTGATTTTTAGGCGTTACTTCAATGCTAAAGTCGCTGTTACATAAATCGCGTAAAAAGCTCAAATAGCTCAGTGAGTTGCAACTGAGTAATTGAGTATTGATTGCACGATAATACGCAGAATAAATGTCGACTTGCTCTACTGGTATTTCATCGCCTTTTAACCAGTACCAGCCACCGAGCTTATTTTCCTTCGGTTTATAAATATCTTCTAACGTCACTTGAGGGTTTATGGTTAAAAAGTTACTTAGAGATAGTTGGGCGTTAGTATGTTGTGAATAGCTACTTATAAGCTGTTGCAAGCGCCTTTTGCTATTAGTTGCCTGTTGGATATTACGCAAAATTGCTTTTTGGGTACGTTCTTGCAGCTCTATACTGCAACCCAACGGCAAATGCGGAAAATCATTTTCTATTTCGGCTTTTATTGACTGGTTAGTTTTGCCAATTAGAGCTCGAAACTTATTAGCAAAGTCATACTCTGGGCGAGCGTTACCAACAAAATCGAGAACGGTGCAGCATTGTTTTTGGCTATTGTCAGGTAAACGCAGGCCCCGTCCTAACTGCTGTAAAAATAACGTTAGGCTTTCTGTTGGCCGTAAAAAAAGCAGAGTATCAACTTCAGGGATATCTACCCCTTCATTAAAAATATCTACTACACAGAGGATCTTTATTTCACCTCTTCTAAGCGCCTGCTGTTTGTGATTTCGCTCATGAGTATTTTTACTAGTAAGTACGTCTGCACTTATACCTGCAAGGTTAAATTTACTAGCCATAAATTCAGCATGATCTTGGCTAACACAGAATGCTAAGGCTTTAATTGTGTGAATATTTGTGGCGATTTCATTGAGGCACGATATGATTCTATTTGCGCGGTTGTTCTCCCCCGTATAAAGCTTACTCAATTCGCTAATATCATAACGACCGCCACGCCAAGTTATTTTGCTTAAATCTATATCATCATCAAGCCCAAAGTATTGGAATGGGCACAAATGGCGTTGATTTATTGCTTCTGGTAAGCGGATCTCTGCTGCAATTACGCCACAGAAATCTTCCAAAATATTTGCACCATCTTGCCTTTCTGGCGTGGCAGTTAAGCCTAATAAAATGTTTGGTTTAAAGTGGTTAAGAATACCGCGGTAACTTGCTGCGCTTACGTGATGTACTTCATCGATAACAATGTAATCATAAAAATCAGCGCTCAACTTCATGTTGTCGATTTGATTATTAAGAGTCTGAATTGAGGCAAATAACTGGTTGTATCTTTGAGGTTTATAGTTACCGACCCAAAGCTCGCCGAAATCGTTATTTTTTAGCACACCACGATAGGCACTTTGTGCTTGAGTGAGGATCTCTTCTCGATGCGCGACGAATAAAAAATTGGCATTTGGTTTTTTGTCATACACGGTTTTAAAATCGAATGCCGATATGATGGTTTTGCCAGTGCCTGTTGCAGCCACCACTAAGTTTCTAAATCGATTATGAACACTTCGTTCAACACTTAGTTTTTCTAAAATAGCTAATTGATGAGTTTTTGGTGTGATATCAAAATAAAACTGGTTACTTGATTGGCCTTTACCACGCTGCTCATTAAGTGAGTTTATTAGCTTTTCTTTGCATTCAACTTTGCCGCTAAATAATTCAAAATCTGGCGACTGCCAATAGGTTTCAAAGGTGCTTTTGGTTTTAGCAATAATATGCGGTATTTCTTGCGCGGTAATTTTTAAATTCCACTCAAGGCCGCTGGTGAGTGCTGAATGTGATAAGTTTGATGAACCAATGTAGCCTGTATGAAAACCTGTGTTACGCATAAATAAGTAAGATTTAGCGTGTAAACGTTCTTGTTGATTGTTGTAGCTTAGTTTTACTTCTGTGTTGGGTAAGCTAGCTAAGAACTCAACTGCTTTCGCGTCTGTTGCACCCATGTATGAGGTGGTGATTACTTTTAGCTTATTACCTTTTCTTGTAAAGGCTTCTAGCTCACTTTTAAATATCCGCAGTCCAGTCCATTTGATAAATGAAACGAGCCAATAAATGGTATCAGCTGATTTAATTTCTCTTTTAAGCTCAGTCTCAAGAGATAGGCCTGCATTTGCGCCGCTAAATAACTCACTTTGTGTAAGACCTGTTAGTGGGAAAATGCTGTTTGAGTAGTCTTTGAGATTAGTTGCTACAGGGTTTTCAGTATTGAATAGAGCTGTAAGAATTTTACCTTGGCTATCTATGAGGTTTTCATTGATTAGCTCATCGTCTTTAATATGATCTTTAAGCCATAAAACTAATTTATTAGCTAAATCAATTTGTTCGCTTAATCGATCTTTAGAGTGGGGGATAGCATCAATCGCATGTGCGACTAGCTTTCCTAAAAATCGAGCTAACCAAGTTGCGGCTTCGGCACATTCTAGTTGGCGTTCTCCTACATAAAATTGCTTACGATCTAAATTCTGCTCAATCACTTGAGTAATAAGCTGCTCGTAAATGCCAACCTGTTCCATAAACCACTCCCTGTTATTTACAGCCAGTTTACTGAAATAGCTAATGAAAACAAGAAATAACTCATTGTTCAGTTGCAGGCGATTGCTGAGGTTTTCCCCGTGTTCACACCCGAAATTAAATTAATTATGAGTAATTAACAGCACGGATGCTGTAAAAAGCGTAGCTTGGCCACGGATGGCCTATCTACGCTGGTTACGTTTATTTAATTAATTCAAATTGAGGGAACAGTGTGAACCTCGGGGCGCCGAGAGATTCCAAAGAGAAGTCGGCGTTTACTTCTCTTTGGTTGCCGTCGCCAACGCGACATTATTATCAAATTTTATTAGCGCTTTATTACCACAACCATCACAAATCAATGAGTAAGTATCTTTACGCTTACTAACTTTCGTATTTTGATCATTACATTTAATACACGGTGCTTTCATCGGAGTATTCGTATTACAGTTTGAGCAATTGACATAGTATCCATATCGCCCTGAACGGGCTTCAAGAGTCTGTTCATTACTACAATTTTTACACTTTAAGTGTATGACTTTAGGTTCCTCAGCACTTAATAAAACCTCTTCTTTAATTTCACTTTTGTAAATTGATTCGGGTTCATTAAGGGTTACTGGTGACTCTTCGTTTACTGGTTGCTCGGTTGATTTAATATTTTGAGCTAAAAGAAACTGACAAATCTTAGATAGGCTTTCCTCATTAAACCATGGGCGCACGTTAGTTGAAAAAAAGTGCAGTGGGTTAGGGGGTGATGCTGGTAACTTCATTATCTCTAAAAGCTTATCAGCTAAAAATTCAGATTTAATTAATCGATCTTCAAGTGACTGTGGCATGCTATCTCGATTGATTATGGCATTGCTCGAAATTGCGCAGATGCTATGCCATTCTCGTCCTCCGAAGTTCTGCTGTAATTTTCCAAACATTTTGGGAAGTAACTGCTCTGCGTTACTCGTCACTAAACTTTTTAATAAGGCTTGTTGGAGTTCAACTTGCTTTATTGGTGATGGCATTCCTTGCCATTTTCCTCGATAACTACGGCTCCATTCCTGATGCTCATTTATGGCAACTTCGCCTGTTATGCTTTTTGATTCGATTAAAATAAACCCATATGTATAAACAATTAAGTGGTCTATCTGTGCTGATTCGTTATTGTGCTTAAATTTAACATCATTAAATACGAACACTTGTGGATGCTCTTTGAATGCTCGGCGCAAATAAAATGCGACATCTAGCTCTTGCTTGTCCCCAGCTTTAATCTTGATTGATAGTGAGGTTGAAGGTGTTTTATCTTTTAAAATCATGAGAAGTCCGTTCTGTCATGTATTCGTATAGGGTACCATCGAAATGCAAAATTTAAATATTAAACTTAATGATGGATTTTAGAAAATTAAACAAACGCGATATAAAATCGCTGCTACAAGTTTATTTATAAACCTTAATATTGAGTTATTTGACGGGCTAAAGCCCGACCTACGGTGTAGGTCGTCATTTATGGCGACAGGGGGGGAGGGATTTAAAACGCGATATAAAATCGCTGCTACAAGAGTTTTTATAAACCTTATTATTGAGTTACTAGACGGGCTGAAGCCCGACCTACAATGACTCGCAACTAAAGCACCAACACCTCTCCTTGTAAACTCGGTGAGTCTGCAATACTGGTTTGGAGTTGTTCTATCAACAACTGGGCATTTGCTGATGGTGTGCGTGAATGTGGCCAGAGGGCGTAAATTGGCCTTGCGGGAATACTTTGGGGTGATTCGATATAGCTAAAGTCGCTGGTGTCGTCTATACAGCAAATTTCGCTCATTGGTAGTAAGCCAATGCCATAGCCTGCTTCAACCATTTTTCTGGCGATTGTAATATCAAAACAAAAACTTATGTGTTCATACTCGGTTTTTAATTTGTTTAGCAAACCGCTGGGGAGTTGTGACTCTGAATAGGGCAGTATCAGCCTTGATGTTGGGGCATCTTTCTTTTTAATCAGCTTTATAGCAATCATGCCTAGGCGCTTTTGAAAATAGCTTGAGTCTTGTTGTTCGCCAATGCGAATAGCTAAGTCAAAACGTTTTTGGCTTAATTGGCTGTTGGCATTACTTGGGTAAATGTGGAGGTTTAGCGTAGGGTTTGCCATCGCAAACTGATTAACGGCCCCCATCAGTGGGCCCGCAATGATGTTTTGTGGGCACAACAGGTAAAACTCTTTTGCGGCGGGTGAGTCATTTAACTGCTCAAGCTGGCTGTTAAGAGCAAGCACTTGCTCGCCTAACTCGTTATACAGTGATTCACCTTTGGCGGTTAACACAATGCCTCGGGCTGTGCGTTGCAGTAATGGCTCTGCGAGTTTTTCTTCTAACGCCTGAATACGCCTTGATAGGGTTGATAGATTCAGTCCTAAATCTTTTGCTGTTTGGCTCATGCTTTTACGGCGCGCTATTTCAATAAATAAATGCAGATCATCCAGCATACGACTCCCTCAATCTTAGTTTGCATTTTCGTGACTGTTGCCACTTAGCCTGTGCAAATATAGTAACGCCAAGGAGGACATATGAAAATTCATTTTACTTTTACTGCGGCATTTTCGTTTTTAATGTCGTTTTTACTTTCGGCATGGGTCACTTATGTCAACTTAGGGCTGAGCGATACATTTTTTCTGAGTTGGATGAAGGCATTTGCCAATGCATGGCCTGCTGCGTTTGTGGTGGCTTTTACGGTTGCCCCGCCAATTCGGGCATTGGTTTTAAAGTTATTTAGTAAGGAGTCAGTATGATTAATATCGTGGCAAAAATTACCCCAAAGGCGGCATTATTTGATGACTGTAAAGGGCGTTTACAGGGCATATTAGTTGCTACTCGTGCAGAGCCTGGTTGTAATCGTTTTGAGCTGTTTGCAAGCAAAGAGCAGCGTTGTTTATTTTTAGTTGAGCAGTTTGAATCGCAAGCTGCCCTTGATGAGCATTATGCTCAGCCTTATACCAAAGCGGTGTTCGCGTTTTATGAAAATGCGTTGGCGGAGCCAGTTGAGGTAGAGAAGGTGGAGGAGCTTTAGATTTAATATTCACAAAGAGATTAAGAGGCGCTGCGCTTTAGAGGAAAACAACTAATTGGCTTAATTAGTATCTCGTTGTCTTCTCATTCATTTCACTTTGTGAATATAGATATTTGAACCACAGAGGGCACCGAGGCGCTGCGCTGCACAGAGAAAAACTAATACTCACAAAGAGATTAAGAGGCGCTTCGCTTTAGAGGAAAATAACTAATTGGCTTAACTAGTATCTCGTTGTTTTCTTGTTCACTTCACTTTGTGAATATAGATATTTGAACCACAGAGGGCACCGAGGCGCTGCGCGCTTCACAGAGAAGGTAATTTCACAAAGAGGATAAGAGGCGCTGCGCTCTAGAGAACTCCTTGTATTCCTCTGTGCTCTCTGTGTCCTCTGTGGTTCGAAAAAAGATCTAGCAAACAGTTAGTCTCGATAAATAGGTTACTGGCTGCGTCTGAGAAGAAGGTTGGTGAAGTTATTTGGGTTTCCTCGTTGTCTTCTCATTCACTTCTCTTTGTGAATAAAGATATTTGAACCACAGAGGGCACCGAGGCGCTGCGCGCTTCACAGAGAAGGTAATTTCACAAAGAGGATAAGAGGCGCTGCGCTCTAGAGAACTCCTTGTATTCCTCTGTGCTCTCTATGTCCTCTGTGGTTCGAAAAAAGATCTAGCAAACAGTTAGTCTCGATAAATAGGTTACTGGCTGCGTCTGAGAAGAAGGTTGGTGAAGTTATTTGGGTTTCCTCGTTGTCTTCTCATTCACTTCTCTTTGTGAATAAAGATATTTGAACCACAGAGGGCACCGAGGCGCTGCGCGCTGCACAGAGAAGGTAATTTCACAAAGAGGATAAGAGACGCTTCGCTTTAGAGGACTCCTTGTCTTCCTCTGTGGTTCGAAGAATGATCTAGCAAACCGCTCGTCTCTACATTTAAACGCACGAAACACGTTTACTTTGATAGGAAAAAACTAGGCTACTGGGGAAGTACAGCTATTCGTAGCCTAGTTTAACAAGGTTGAAATGGTTACAGCATATGCAGGATTTGCTTGGCCTTTTTGCGGGTTAAACACGCGGCCATTGGGCGTTTTGCAAACAGCTTGGCAGAGACTGTTTGTTCTTTGCCCATATATTGGTTGCGCAGTGTTTGTACATTGACTTTGCAGGTCACCGAATGCTGGTGTTCTACATAACGAATTTCTACTCGTTCTACTTTTTGAATTAAGTTTTTATAAGGGTAGCCTTCATCGGTATCAAGCTGCGTTATTACGGGTTGGTTGGCATAACTAAAGCTTGAAGCACATAAAAGCAATAAAATAATTAAGTATTTCATGATGGTTGTCCTAGTCTTGTCGCGGTTGGCTGTATGAGTATTACTCGTGTTACCACTACTGACAAACGATTAAAAATTGCCTATGCTTAAGTTTTTATTAACCATAAGTGCGTATGCAGTTACCTCCATTAAAAAGCCTTTGGTATTTTAAGCACGCGGCAGAGTTAGGTAGTTTTAAGCTTGCAGCAGAGCAATTATTTGTTAGCCAAGCAGCTGTTAGCCAACAAATTCGCTTGTTAGAACAACAGCTTGATTGTAATTTGTTTACTCGTCATACCCGTTATGTTGAGCTTACCCGCCAAGGTGAACAGCTGTTACCCCATGTACTTAAGGGGTTTAGCCATTTGCAGGCCGGTGTGCAGGCAGTTAGCCAAGATAGCCACCCAAATACGTTAAACTTAACTGTGCTACCTTCGTTCGCCAGTGGTTGGTTGCTTGGCCGAATTAGCGACTTTCAAAACAAATATCCCCATATCAAAGTGCGTATTGAACCCAGCGATCAGCTTGCTGACTTTTCAGCGGGGCAGGTCGATTTAGGTATTCGTTTTGGTCAAGGTAGTTACCCGGGCTTGCATAGTGAGCTCATCAGTGACGACAGTTTATTTTTGGCTTATAAACCAGGGGCACTAGATACTTCTAAGTCACTAAAAAATCAGGTGTTAGAGCAAAAATTAATAAAAGATATTTGTCCAGATGCAGAGCGCGGTTGGCTAAAGTTGGCTGATGAACTTGCAGTCAGCCCTGATGCTTTGCCCTCGCTTGAGATAGATAACGCGGCATTGGTGATCCAAGCTACGCTTGCAGGACAAGGAATTGCTTTGGTTAGGCGGCGGTTAATTGAGTCTCAACTTTTACATGAGCAGTTAGAGATTTATCCGGATTTTGAATACCATTGCCAGTACAAGTATTACCTTGCAGCACCTTTAGAGCATTTTAAATGGCAAAAAGTCCAATTATTTAAAGACTGGCTGCAGAAGCAATTTGCATATGATGATCAACACTATAAATCGCGACAAGCCAAATTAATGGGAAATAAAAAGTAATTCTTTAGGATGATTTGCTAAGAAGTGTTGCAGTTTTAATTCAAAATGATACGCTGTACCTCTAAATTTTTACAGTGACGTAAATATATGTTTAAAAGGATTTTAATTGCAGCTTTTCTGTTTATTCCTGCATGTTTGTTAGCTCAGCCCACTGAGTCTCAGAATGAATGTAAACGTATGCAAACTGAACGCAAAGAGTTGCAATCTGCACTTCGTAAAGCCCATTTGCTTGATGAAATAAGTGTCTATAAATTACGTATTGATAATTTATCATCACGTATTTCTGAGTCATGTTTTACCAAAGAGCAAATAGCTGAAAAAACCAATGCTTTGTACCGTAAAGATTTTTCTGATTTAGAAAGCTCAGTATCTCAACCTCTCACAGCGCAAGCGTTAAGCAGCAAACAAGCGGCATGGGAGCGTTTTTATGTAATGCCCACCCGGTGTATAGAAAAAGCGTTAGAGCTTAAAAATTTAGATTGGTGTATTGAAAACAAACAAATTCAGTTTCAGCAATTTGATATGCTATGGCAGCAAAAAAATGTACAAACAACCCGCTCAGAAGCAAAACCAACAGACACATTTCATGAGTTTATTTTGCCAAGCAAAGCTGAGCGAGCAAAAATTCTTGCTCAGCAAGAGTCAAAGCGATATAGCCGTACAAGTGAAACTATATTACCAGCGAATATTATCGTGTTGTGCTGCATTGCGTTGACAGCTTTTTTCTCAATAATTTTTGTTTATCATTGGCTTATGCAATCAAGAGCGTCAATTAAATAATTCCATGTAGCAAGGAATGATGCCTTGTTACCTTGCTACATGGTAAGTTCTTAATCGTCAGTTTTAAATTTTTTTGCGCGCTCTTCTGCGTCAATTAAAGCTTGTGATTTTGGCTGTTTTGCTTTGTTTTCAATAACAGGCTTTTCGTTTGACTCTGGATCCCATGCTGGGTCTAGTGACAAATTAGCAAATGGGTTATTGGGTTTTTCATCGGTTTGCTCATCGTCTGGTAGTACATCTTCTTTTTGCTGATCTGTCGTTTCTTCATCAGCTGAATAAGCATCTTTACCTTGATGGCTTTCATCTAGTGAAATTGTGGGGGTGTCGTCTTGCTCGGTATCGTCAAAGCTTACAGGCTCATCCTGCAACTCTAACTCAAGTGCTTGCAACGCTTTTGCTAAATCATCATCGCTAATATCATCATCTGCAGATATTTCATGTGTAGGTGTTTGATCTGTTTTACTAAAATCTTCAGTGAATGAAAGATCCTCATTGACTAATGATGATAAGTCGTACTCGGGTACGTCATCATGTTTAGGTTTTTCTTCGGTATTTGGTGTTTTGTATTCGTCAAAACCAAATGACGATGAGCTAAAGCTTGGCTCTTCAGGCTCGCTTGCTTCAGGTTGCTCTAGTGCTGGCTCATCATCGGTAATTGGTGCTTTGTATTCGTCAAAACCAAATGACGATGAGCTAAAGCGTGGCTCTTCGGGCTCGTTTTCTTCAGGTTGCTCTTGTGCTGGCTCATCATCGGTAACTGGTGTTTTGTATTCGTCAAAACCAAATGATGACGAGCTAAAGCTTGGCTCTTCAGGCTCGCTTGCTTCAGGTTGATCTAGTGCTGGCTCATCATCAGTTACTGGTGCTTTGTATTCGTCAAAACCAAATGACGATGAGCTAAAGCGTGGCTCTTCAGGCTCGCTTTCTTCAGGTTGCTCTAGTGCTGGCTCATCATCGGTAACTGGTGTTTTGTATTCGTCAAAACCAAATGATGACGAGCTAAAGCTTGGCTCTTCAGGCTCGCTTGCTTCAGGTTGATCTAGTGCTGGCTCATCATCGGTAACTGGTGTTTTGTATTCGTCAAAACCAAAAGACGACGAGCTAAAGCGTGGCTCTTCAGGCTCGCTTTCTTCAGGTTGCTCTTGTGCTGGCTCATCATCAGTAGTTGGTGCTTTGTATTCGTCAAAACCAAATGACGACGAGCTAAAGCGAGGCTCTTCAGGCTCGTTTTCTTCCGCTTGCTCTGGCTCATTATCTATTAAAGCCGTGCTCTGTTTATTTTGCGCGTAATTTAGATCAGCCCACGTATCATCAGTTGGAGCTTGCTCTTCTGTTGTTGCATTAAAGTTCGTGAAATCGTCTTCTTGTTTTTCTGGTTGCTGGTTTTCAGAGGCAGAAAATGAATCATATGGCGCAGAAGTATTACTGTCATAAGCTGAAGAGCTGTTTAATTCTGGTGTTGGCTCAGGAGCTAAAAAGTCTGAGTCGTTTTGATTTTTTTGTGCTTTAGCCTCAGCTGCAGCTTTTATAGCCTGAGCATGGAGTAAATCTTGTGCTAACTCTGAATCTGAATCGTTTTGTTTATTTTGACGAATTCGAACAATAACTAATCCTGCGATAAGCAAAATGAGTAAAACGATTAAACTTGGCACTAACAGTGAACTTGATGAGCTAACTTCATTATTCTGAACCGGCGCTGGTGTTGGCTCGGGAATAGGAGTGTTATTTGTCTGCGCATTATTTGTTTCTGTTGCAACAGGCTCTTGTACTGGTGTTTGTGGCTCGAACTCAGGCGAGATTTCAGTAGGTTCTTTAATAGCCTCAATTACCGGCTCAACAACAGTCTCTGCAGCGTTTTGCTTAGGTTGTTCCTGCATTGTTGCTAAATCATTGCTAGGGATACTCTCAACCTGAGGAGTTTCTGGTGCAGCAGGCTCGTCGTTCACTCTATTTGTTAGGATAGCTTGTTCAGCTGTGGTGTCAGCTTGCTCGCTTTCGTTAATAGCATTTGCTTCTGGTGCTGCAGTTTCTTCAGGGGTGCCTAAAATGGCACCGGAGTGGCCGTTTGAGCGATTCACTTTATTAACCGAAACGGGGGGGGAGTCTATTGTCTGCTCAGCAATGTTTTCAAGCGCCGCTTCGTTATGCACTGGCGTTGGGTTCTGGCAATTTTTTTCAAAGCTTCTAGCAGCAGAACGATAATTTTTGTTGCTGGTGTTAAAACGAAACTCATGCATTTGCTGTTTTAACAATATACACATTGCTTCATTGTATTGTGCTTTAGTTGCAAAGCTCATGCTTATAAGAAACAGCAAAATAGATAGTTTTTTTATTGGCATAGTTCTCTTACCAGTAAGGTTAATCTGGTTACCCAAGTAGTTAATTAATTTTAAGCTCAGACCGGCAATTTATCCACAATCGCTTAATCTATCACCATGAGTGCGCGGTATTCGTCATAGGCAAATTGGTCTGTCATACCGCTAATATAATCTTGAATTAAACGACAACGATAATAAAACTCATAGGCAGCAAAGTGATCGGGCTCTGCTTTTAACGCGTCAATCGCCTTTTGATAGCTGTTCAAATGTTTATTTGAGAGTTTTTTTACTAGTCGTGTTTCTATTAAGTAATTTTGGTCGCCTTTTAACACACGCTTAAACGCATCAGCTTCAAGAGCAAGTAATGGTTTATAGCAATCAAGCAGGCCACTAATAATGCGGTAACCTTGTAGTTCTAAACGCTCCACTTCTTTGTGGCAAAAAACATGTTTTAGTGCAACCTGTTTTAAGGTAAGTGTGACAGCATGTAAGTGACTACGATCTTCTAATAACGCTTGATTAAAGTCGCCGTGGTAAATAGCTTCGATATTATTAATAAAGCGCTCAGCTGCATAACTCACTAACGGGTGCAATAAAGTGACACGTAAGTAGATGAAAAACTCACTATTAAAATTGTAAGGCTGTTCTTGAGCCTTGCTTAGCGCATAATCAATGGCTTTTTCGGCAAAGTCACTATGCTTGGTATCGTCAATTGTGAGGTTAGTAAGTGTGCGGCTGTATTGCTCTTTGAGTTTTTCACAGAGCGACTCTACGCTAATAATGCCTTTTTCTACGGCATCTTCTATGTCGGCTAGACAGTATGAGATATCGTCGGCAGCTTCCATAATATAGCTGATTGGATGGCGACAATATTGCTCTATATCAAGTTCGGTTTGTAGTGCTTCAACAAATGGCTTTTCGCTGAAGTAGTAACCGACTTTTTTCATTAAGTAGTTTTTGTCTTGTGGAATATCTGACTTGAGCATACTGGCTGGGCGTGTGTACTTTAAAATGCCCGCACTTTGGCTGTAAGTTAAATTAAGTGATAGCAATGAATGGATAATGCGGATCCCCTGCGCATTACCTTCAAAATTTTTAATATCCTCAGCGAGGTGTTTAAAAATAACACTTATACCAATCCCTTTGCAGCGCTCAGGAGTTAGTGCATCTAAATGCTTAGCAAACCATTGGTTGATTGCTGCTTCGCCAAAGTGGCCAAAGGGTGGGTTGCCTATGTCGTGCATTAAACACGCCATTTCGACGAGGCTTTCTAAAGGCCGTTCAAGCCCCACTAAACCATATTCTTTTTGCTTGGCATCGCTCAACTTATTAAAAATTGTTTGTACAATAAAGCGACCCACTTGTTGTACTTCAAGAGAGTGAGTAAGCCTTGAGCGCACGGCAGCATTGCGTTCAAGCGGAAAAACTTGGGTTTTTTGTTGTAAGCGACGAATAGCAGCGCTATTAATAATACGACCTCGATCACTTTCAAGCGCAGTATGCAAGTTATTGGTTGAACGCATTTCGCGTGCAGGGGTGATTTTTTTACTAAAATCGATCATTTATTTTTCCCACAAAGCAATATAAGCCGCGCAGTTGAGAGTTGTTAGCAAAACTTAGCCATAATTAAATTTAATCTAACAGCTTGTATCTAAAATTTAAATATCCTTTTTTTATTAATGTCTTACTTTAAATTAAGCCACTTATTCATATATGATTTGCTTTTACATACTTATCTCCTACCTTGGGATATAAAGTAAGGTCTTTTGGATGCTTGGCAACCATCTTTACGGTGGCATGCATAAAGCTAATTAGTAAAACGTTATATAAAAAGTTAGCAGTCATTATCACAAAATTTTCAAAACTATTTGCTAAAGTCTCTAAGCAAATTAAAAATTAAACGAAAGGGTTTTCTATGCGTATTTGGCAACTAGTTTTAGCTGGGGTATTGCTTTTCAGTTCGGGTGTAAAAGCTGACCAAGAGCAATCGGTGGTACTTATTTCGATAGATGGGTTTCGTTGGGATTACATTGAAAAACATCAGGCGAAACATTTAAAAGCAATCAGTGAGCAGGGCGTAAGAGCAACCAAAATGCGCCCCGTATACCCAACCAAAACTTTTCCGAATCATATTTCGATTATTACCGGTTTGCTGCCTGTTAATCATGGCATTGTCGATAACCGCTTTTGTGATACTGAGCGCAACGACTGCTACAAAATGGGAAAAGGTAAAGACGATAGCACTTGGGTTAACGGCATTCCGCTTTGGAATTTAGCACAAATGCAGGGCTTAAAAGCAGCCACCTATTTTTGGCCAGAGTCAGATGCGCGTTTTAACGGTATGTTACCTGATTATTTTTACCATTATTCAAAACACAGTGATTACCAAAGACGCGTTGACCAAATTATTCAGTGGTTGAGCTTACCAAAAGCACAGCGACCACGTTTGGTGATTAGTTATTTTTCGCTGGTGGATAGTATGGGACATGAGTTTGGCCCAGATGCCAAAGAAACCTATGATGCAGTACAAAAGCTCGACAGTTTAATGGCTGATTTATCGAGTCGTTTAAAAGCACTTGATGAAAACATTAACTTAGTGATTGTGTCTGATCATGGTATGGCGTCTGTTGATCCAAGCCTTAGCATCAAAATTGATAGCCTGCCACAAGACGAAAACTTTATAGTGCAAAACACAGGCCCTCGCGTCTTATATTATGCAAAACCAGATAGCAAAGCAGATATCAGCGGATTCAGCAAAAAGCTCGCTAAAGCCGCTGAAGGTCGTTACATCGTATTAAGTGAGAAGCAAAAGCACGATTATCACTATGATAAAGGCCCACGAGTTGGTGATATTATTTTGCAAACCGAAGCGCCTCGCGTGTTTACCGACAGTAAAATGGCCGGTTATTTAGGCACTCATGGTTATGCCTATAGCGAAGATATGGCCGCCACCTTTATAGCCGAAGGCCCTGCTTTTAAACAAGGCATGCGCTTAGACGAAGTAAGTAATTTAGATGTGTACCCGCTCATCGCCAAAATACTCGGTCTTGAGATCTTAAGCCCAATTGATAGCGATGGCGCAAGTTTATGGCCAGTGGTTGTTGAGTAGTTAGTTATAAGGTGAAAGAGTAAAGTTAGCGAGGGGAAAGGAGCTAGGCTCTAGGACGCGATGCAAAATCGCCGCTACAGACTCGCATCTCGAATCTCGTAACTTTACTCTTGTATCTCGCTCGCTTCCACTTTCCCCTTGTAACTCTTACAACTTCGTTACCCAGCCGTATTCTCCATGGCTTATAAATTTATAGCTGTCAGTGTGAGTGTTAAGCTGCCCTTGCAGAGTATTTTTTGTTACGGTCATCACTGCTTGATGGCTTGTCTTGTCATCATCAGTGACTTTACCAAATACGCTCCGATCACCATTGCTCGCTTCAATAATATTGCTTATTTCTAGCGTGTAAGTGCGGCTTTCATCAACAGCTAAAATCAAGTTATCACCCGCTTGAAGTGTTTTTAGGGTATCTAAATCGAATTCACTAAACGCTGTGTCACTTAACTTCTCGGGCAAACGACCTTGTTTGTAGAGAAATTCATGGGCTTTGTTTGAAAGCTGATTTAGCGGTGCTGTTAAATTAACAGTAGGTTGCTGAGGTAGCACCTGTTGCTCTGAATTGTAAGTTGCAACATTCGGTTGTGTGTCTGGTTTTGATGTAAAACCATCACTTTGAATATGCCATTCATTCAATGCAAATGCAGTGAGTGGCAAAATGAAGATTAATGCAAGCGTCCTGTTCACATGTTTCTCTTACGGGTTTTAATGTTAACTTAATGTTGATTTTTACCTTAAGTTAACATATTGGTCAATAGATAATCAGTAAGTTGCGGTAATAATTGTCGTGACGATAAAATTAATTAATTTTACTTAGTTTGCAATGCTCAGCATAATCCGCGTTTTTTTGTTACATAAACCCAAGATTAGAGGTAACGAGTATGCGCGGGTGGATTATTTATAAAGATAGCCAAGGTTTGCTAAAGCAAGAGACCTACGAGGTAGAGCGCTTGCTTGCTGCTGCAAAAGAAGAAGGCATCGACTTACATGTTTACTCGCCTGATCAGTTTGATTTAACAATTACTCGCGAAGATGGCAAAAGCATCTTAATCGATGGGCAATCAGTTGCGTTACCAGACTTCGTTATTCCACGAATGGGTGCAAGCACAACCTATTTTGCGTTGGCAATTATTCGTCACTTGGAACGTTTAGGTGTGTATTGTGTAAATAGCTCGCAATCAATTGAAACGGTAAAAGACAAATTATTTGCACAGCAAATTTTAGCAGAATGTAATTTGCCTACACCAAATACCATGTTGGTTAAGTTTCCGGTGAACATTGATTTAGTGGAAAAACAGATTGGTTTTCCTGTCGTGATAAAGACGTTATCGGGCTCGCAGGGTAGTGGCGTATTTTTATCAAAATCAAAAGATGAGTTTGATGACTTAATGCAACTTATTGAAGCGGCAAACCCACAGGCAAATATTATTTTACAGCAGTTTGTTAAGTCGAGTCATGGTCGAGATTTGCGAGTGCTTACTATCGGTGGGCGTGCTGTTGCATGTATGGAGCGTAACTCACAGGGTAAAAACTTTAAAGCCAATGTAAGTGCTGGAGGAACAGGCAAGTCATTTCCTATCACGCCAGAAATCGAATGGCTTGCAACTCAAACTGCGAACGTACTCAACCTTGATGTAGCGGGCATTGACTTATTATTTGACGAGCAGCACTTTAAAATTTGTGAAGCAAACTCAAGCCCAGGTTTTGAAGGTTTAGAAGGGGCGTTAGGGATTGATGTAGCCAAAGAGATTTTGCACTTTATTCGCATTCGTCTGGGTATTTTTGATAAGCCCGAAGTACTCGAAGAGCCTTGTTTAGAGGCTGTTTAATATTTTTCAAGGCGTGTATATAACACGCCTTTTTTGTGTCATCTGTATAGTAAATAAACTTACAAATACTACAAAAGTGTACAGTGCTAATTAGCAAATCATAGGATAAGGTAGATTTTTTTATTGGCAAGGAGTGTGTGTACATGAGTCAGCTCATCAGTCGAGCAACAGCGGGTTTAGTGGCTGTTATTATCGGCTTTACCAGCTCAATCGCGCTTATTTATCAGGTTGTGATGGTGTTAGGCGGCACCCCCGATTTAGTTGCCAGCTGGGTGTTGATGCTCGGTCTTGCTATGGGCGTGAGCTCAATTGCTTTGTCTTATTACTACAAAGTGCCCATTCTTATCGCGTGGTCAACAACCGGAGCGGCATTACTTATTTCAAGTGCTCAAGGGTATAGCTTAAACCAAGCTGTTGGCGCGTTTATGTTCTCTGCAGCGCTGGTGTTTTTATCTGGTATTACCGGCGTGTTCGAAAAAATGATGAACAAAATTCCAAGCCAACTGGCTTGTGCCATGCTTGCAGGTGTACTGGTGAATTTTGGCATTGATGTATTTAATTTTATGAACGAACTGCCATTAGTAATTGGCTTAATGGTCGCGGTGTATTTATGTGGAAAACGTTACTTTGCGCGCTTTGCTATGCTCGCAGTGGTTGTGGCTGGCTTTTTAATGGCAGGCATAACAGGGCAAATCGATACCTCTAGCTGGCAGTGGAAAATGAGCGAGTTTGCTTACATAGCGCCAGTGTTCGACATTAATGCCATGATCAGTGTTGGTTTACCGCTGTTTATAGTAACGATGACATCGCAAAACTTACCTGGCATCGCCGTGTTAAAAGCGCATAAATATAAAGCCCCTGTGTCGGCGGCGTTAAATGTAACGGGACTTTTAAATGTGTTTATTGCGCCTTTTGGTGGTTATGCAATTAATCTTGCTGCCATCACTGCGGCAATTTGTATGAGTTCTGAGGCTGATAAAGACCCAAGCAAGCGTTATTGGGCAAGCATTGCGGGTGGTGTGTTTTACATTATTATGGCGCTCCTTGCCGCAACGCTAGTTGGTTTGGTAGCAAGTTTGCCACAAGCACTTATTTTAGCGTTGGCAGGTATTGCGTTATTCGCCACCATTGCTAGTAGCTTACAGCAAGCTTTAACTGAGGCGTATTATACCGAAGCCGCTATAGTGACCTTTTTAGTCACAGCTTCTAACCTAACCTTATTCTCGGTCGGTTCTGCGTTTTGGGGGATTGTTGCTGGCACGGTGACTTTGGTTATGACACGTAAAGATTGAGGGATTTGAAACGATGCAAGTTATACGAAGCCACGAATTTACAGCTGAACGAGCTTGGGGAGCATTAGATATTGCCAATATGAATGGTATTACAACTCGTTTGCACTGGACGAATGAACCTTACAAATGGCACATCAATAATGGCGAAGAGGTTTTTGTGGTGTTAAGTGGTCAGGTTGAAATGCTTTATAAACAGCATGGTGAAGTATGTGCTGAGCTTCTTAATCCAGGGGATATCTTTTTTGCCAGTGTTGGCACGGAGCATGTTGCGCATCCCAAGGGAGAAGCGCGAATTTTGGTTATCGAATCGCAAGGCAGTGTATAACAAAAAAAGCCCCAGCTTTACTGGGGCCTTTCGTTATTTAAGTAACGGTTTTATCACTTCAAATATGGCATTGATGTGATCACTGCGGGTATTGAGTGCTGGTATGTATCGGTACTTTTCACCACCTGCATGTTCAAAAATTTCACGATTTTCGCCTTCAATTTCTTCTAAGGTTTCTAGGCAATCGGCACTAAATGCAGGGCTGATAATCGCTATATCCTTAATACCTTGCTCTGGATAGCTTTCAAGTGTGGCATCGGTGTAAGGTTTTAACCACTCAGCTTTACCAAAGCGGCTTTGGAAAGTTGTTACAGCAAAATCTTTCTCAAAACCCAGCTTTTCAGCAACTAAACGGGTAGTTTGCATACAAAAGCAGTAGTAAGGGTCGCCATTTTCTAAAAATTGTTTAGGTGTACCGTGGTACGAAAACACTAGCTTTTGTGGTGTGCCATGGGCATTTAAGTCTTCACTAATGCTAGCGGCGAGGGCATCAATATAAGTTGGGTTGTTGTGATAACCATTAATAAAATGAAGCTCTGGCACCCAGCGCCATTTACGAAGCACATTTGATACTGCATCAAACGTTGAACCTATGGTGGTGCTTGAGTATTGCGGATACATCGGCAGCACGATAACGCGAGTGATACCTTTGTCGCGAAGCTCTTCAAGGCCTGCTTCAATCGATGGGTTACCGTAGCGCATTGCCATAACCACTTCAGTGTCGTGGTGCCCTTTATCTTTTAATAGTGCTGCAAGGCGTTTACTTTGTTCTCGCGTAATGTGTGTTAGTGGTGAGCCGTTTTCAGTCCAGATGCTTTTGTAAAGTGCTGCTGAACGTTTCGGGCGCAGCGTTAAAACAAAGCAATACAGGATAATCATCCAAATAAAGCGAGGGATCTCGACGATACGAGGATCAGATAAAAACTCGCGTAAGTAAGTTCTAAGTGCCGCTGTTGTTGGCGCATCTGGGCTCCCTAAGTTGGTCAATAAAATACCCGTTTTTTTATTGAATCGGCCGTTATGCGGGTTATCGGTTATAGCGGAAAATCGCGACACTGAGCGCTCCTTGATGAAGTAAACGTTATATAAATCGTATTGTAACGAACTAACCTGACTATGTGATCACTTTATTCGCTAATTTTTGATCATGATCCTGAAAGGACTTGGTTTTTTAGCTTCAAGCTGTTGTAACTTGCTAATTGATTTAGGGCCAAATACATGCCCTTTTGGTAGTAAAAGAATTCCATCGTAGTTTCTTAGTGCATGACCTAAAACCATGCCATTTTTTAGTTGTTGAGCAGAGATAATTTTCATAGTGCCAACTTGCTGATCACTGGCACAGGTTATTTTTAAACTGCCGAGGGTTTCTAAAATCTTCGGGTGGTAGTAGGTGCCACTGTATAATTGCAATTGGTCAAGCGCACTTTCAAACTTGCTGTTGTCTTGCACATTTATATGGGCGATTGTTTGCCAAAAGTCTCTAGCCACCGCTAAAATCATTGCGGTAATCGGTATTTCTTTACCTTTTAAGCCTTTGGGTATGCCCGAGCCATTGTAGTGTTCAAATTGATAATAAATAGCCTCAGAAACATCATGTAAATGTGGTGCAGGCATAAGCATTAATTGGGCTGTACTTGGGTGAGTATAAAATAATTTTTTTTGGTTTTCTGTAAGCTCTCTGGTTGGCTTTTTATAAAGCTCTGGTTCCATTGCTAGCAGCCCTATTTGCGCAAGGTATCCAGCCATTTCAGCCATTTCGATGTGTTGCTTATCTAAACCAAGTTGCTCTGCAATTTGCTTGCTGGTAGTGGCAATGTTTTGTGCTTGCATACCGTCTAGATAAGGGTTTGCATTAATGAAGTTGTATAAAATCTCAAAGGTTGTGCGGTGCTCGTGTTTTTCACGCTCGTTTACTTCTTCGAGCTGTTTGAGCACTTTACGAATTTGTAGAGTTCGCTTTTCGACCATTTGCTCAAGGTTATTGTTGAGCTCTTTTAGTTGCGCATTTTGTGCTTTAATTTGCTGTTCAAGGCGTTTGTTTTCTCGTTTAAGAGAGGTTTTTTCAATGCCATCACTAATATTGCGAAGCAGTAACTCGTTCTGCCAAGGTTTTTGAATATAAGCATGGATCTTACCTTTATTGACTGCGGCAATAGTGTTGTCGATGTCTGAGTAACCGGTCAATAAAATACGTTGTGGGTCTGGTGCAATACTAAGTGCTTGAGCAAAAAACTCCGCGCCATCCATCTGTGGCATACGCATGTCACAAATAATCACATCAAAATTATAAGCTGCTAATAGCGTAAGACCCTCTGTCGGATCTGCTGTCGCTTTTGCTGAGATATTATGTGCAGATAACAACCTTAATAAAGTGCGTAAAACAATTTCGTCATCATCAATGCATAATACTTGAATATGCTCTTTGCTTACTTTTTCTGCCATAGCGATTTACTGTGAACCATCGTTAATCAATAACATAGCCTTAAATCTAGGCTTGTGCTAGGTTTTAAGTGATACAGGCTAAAGTTTGAGAGAAAAATGAATGACTTTAAGCAAGCTTATTTATTAGAAAAAGCAGCTAGGGAAGAGGCAGAGCAACTGTTAGCAGACAAGAGCCGTATTCTTGTTGCATTAAACAGTGAGCTTGAACAAAAAATTGCAGACTTAGAGCGTCATCAAGCAATGTTTATTCAAGCAGAAAAAATGGCGACTTTGGGCACACTATGCGCTGGGGTTGCCCATGAAATTAACAACCCCCTTGCTTATAGCATTAGTAATGTCGATACCCTTAAGGAGTATTGCAATTATTTCAGTGCATTATTAGCTAAATGTGATGAATTTGCCTGTAGTGAAATGGATAAAGCGGCGTTTTGTCAGCAATTAACCGATTTAAATAAAGTACACTCTGTTCGTTATTTAGCAGATGATTTGCCTGACTTAATAAATGACACAGCACAAGGTTTACAAAGGATCAGCAAGATAGTTGCAAATTTGCTCGATTTCTCTCGACCAAAGGGCCATAACAAACAGTTTGCTGATATGACTGATGCGGTAAAAAGTGCAGTTAAGTTATTAGCGAATCAACTTAAAGAATGCGATTTACAAACTGACTACCATACGATTTCTGAGAGCTGGTGTAATTTAGCAGCTATCAGTCAAGTGATTGTGAATGTATTAATAAATGCAAAGCAAGCATGTGATGCCAGTAGCTCAAAAGCGCAGATCACTGTGTCGGTCTATGAACTTCAACATCATATTTATATTGATGTTGAAGACAATGGCGTGGGGATGTCAGCAGAAACTATCGCTAAAATATATGATCCTTTCTACACGACCAAACCGGTAGGGGAAGGCACTGGAATGGGAATGACCATGGTTTATGCGATTGTGCATGATCATCAAGGCACTATTGAAATACAAAGCACAGAGGGAACGGGCACGCGCATTAGTTGTGTATTTCCAGTGCAAAGTCACGTTAGAGATGTGGTTAACTAATTGACACAATTTAAGTTGTTGCAAAACGCTGTAGATTCGATAGTGTAAGACTAAGTACTGACCAACATTAAATATAAAGGCACGCTATGTTTAACACAGAAAGCTCGGAAGTATTGAAAAACTATCTCGCAAGTCAAAGTGAGACGAATCAAGTTAGTTTAGATCAGGTCATTGGATTTATGGCTGGACTACTTGCCTGCTCTGAGTTTTTTGGTGAGTCAGAGCTTGCAAATTATATCGCTGATAACGATGAATCAATATTCAATACATTAATGACCGATTCAGAGCCGCGCGATGCAATGATTGAGTTACTTGATAATGTGACAGAAGCTCAAGTTGAGCAAAAGAAAATACTTGCTCATTTATATTCCAATGATGCTGATGCAAATGAACCTAGCCAAGCATTACAAGACTTTTGCAGCGGTTACATTGCTGCATACATAGTTAATCAAGATATTTGGCACAGTGACTTACAGTTTTTACTGCAAGCTGATGAGCAAAAAGAAGCCAGTGAAGAAGGGCAGCTTTTCATTGATAACTTTGAAGCTACACTCGATTTATTAACTACTTTTGCAATGTGGGATCAAGCACTTGCTAATCACCCAGAGCCAGAAAAATTGGGTGAAGGGTTTGCGACTTTTTTTGCTGCATTAGACGAGAGTTTAGCCGAAATAGCCACCATGGCCTTAATGCTCGAAGATGAAAAGCTGGCGATGTTAGAGCAAGATCAATAAATAGATTGAGTTGGTAGAGATAAGTAAATGGTTGCATTAATTTGCTTATTTCTACTATTAATTGAATAATTCCTCCCTTATAAAATCTATTAATCATACAAATAGAAAAAATTATACCTAAGTCGTAACAAATTTTTCTTTCATTTCATTTTTTTGTTGATAGGATGTTTCCCAAGGGGTAACTCGCAGGCTTGAGTTAGCTTTCAATTTTATGATTTTTAAAATCAACATTACGTGCTTAGTGCTTTTCCTTAACTTCTCCAAAGGGGCGTCTTTTTGATTTAAGGAAAGCCAGAATATCAACAGGATACACATGACAACACATTCTTTAAGTATGCTGGCCGTAGCGGTCAGTGTGGCTGTTTCTGCGACTTCAGTGCAGGCAGCCGAGCAAGCATCTGGCGTAAAAGCAGATAAAAATATCGAACAAATCTCTGTATTAGGCTCACGAGTTGCCAATCGTACGGCTACCGAATCAACATCGCCGGTTGATTTGATTGATGCTGACGATTTGAACAAAGGTGGTTT
Source organism: Pseudoalteromonas sp. Ps84H-4 (assembly GCF_024124645.1). Lineage (NCBI taxonomy): Bacteria > Pseudomonadati > Pseudomonadota > Gammaproteobacteria > Alteromonadales > Pseudoalteromonadaceae > Pseudoalteromonas > Pseudoalteromonas sp. Ps84H-4. The sequence continues at coordinate 27,991 of NZ_JAMXSK010000033.1, forward strand.
CACTGAACTTGGCCAAAGCCTGCAAGCGACGGCTCCTTCTTTTAACTTTTCTCGTACGCAAGTGTCAGATGGCTCTGACTTATTTAGACCTGCAACTCTTCGAGGCTTACAACCAGACCAAACGCTAGTCCTAATCAATGGTAAGCGCCGTCATAATCAATCTATTTTTGGTTTAAATGGTACTGTCGGTGCCGGTGCTGCGGGTACTGATATGAACGCGATTCCACTTACCGCTTTAAAAGGCGTTGAAGTACTTCGTGATGGTGCTGCGGCGCAGTATGGCTCTGATGCGATAGCCGGTGTTATCAACTTATCGCTAAACGATTCAACAGGTGTTACAACGGGTTATGTGCAAGCAGGTAGCACAGGTGAAGGCGATGGTGACACCCTATCAATGGGTTTAAACCGTGGTTTTGATTTAGGCGATGAAGGCGGCTTCATTAACTTTTCTTTAGAATACCGTGATGCTGATGGCACCAACCGCGCCCAGCGTGATATCGGTGGCTCAGTTGATGTACCAGCCGGCACGCTGTCTGACGAAGTTCGTTGGGGGCAAGGTAACGCAGATAGCGAATTTACGTCTGTGTTTTATAACATGGCGTTACCACTTGGCGAGAGCGAACTTTACTCATTTGGTGGATACTCAAACCGTACGGCATTAGGCAATGGTTTTTACCGTAACTTTGACCAAGCAGCGAAGAACGTTGTGCAAGTATATGGCGATGGCTTTTTACCTCGCATCGACAACGAAGCCGAAGATATTTCGTTTTCACTTGGGCTGCGCGGTGAGCTAAACCCAGATTGGAGCTATGATGTTTCGGCCGTATATGGTGAAAATAGCTATGATTTCACCTCAAAAAATACTCTAAATGCCTCGTATGCTGCTGAATATGTGGCGAATAACCCAGGTGCAAGTGATGCTGATATTGCGGCAAATGCAGGCCCTTCAGGTGGTTACTCAGGTGGTTTTAGATTTGATCAAACAACAGTAAATGCAGATTTAAATGGTATTGTTGATATTGGTCGCAGTGAACCTGTTTATGTGTCGGTGGGTGCTGAATATCGTAAAGAAAATTACGAAATCGTGCCGGGCGAAGAAGCGTCTTATGCGTGTGGCTTAGCAAATTCAGATACCTCATACCCTGCGGTTAACGACAGCAGCGTATTTGCTGAGTGTGGCTTCCAAGCTTATAACGGTTTACGTCCTGAAGCGTCAAATAAAGAGAGCCGTCACAGCTATGCATTTTATGTTAATGCCGAAACACTGATCACGGACGCATGGCAGGTAAGTACAGCGCTTCGTTATGAAGACTTCTCTGATGCTGGTGATGACATCATTGGTAAGCTAGCAACGCGCTATGAAATTACCGATGACTTTGCCGTGCGTGGTGCGATTTCTTCTGGCTTTAGAGCACCATCACTGCAACAAAGTGCCTATACAGCTTACACCACAAACTTAGGTGCTGGTGGCGTGTTATTGCAATCATTCACTGCAACAGCGGGATCTGATTTCCCGTCAGCCCTTGGCGTTGATAGTCTTGGGCTTGAGAGCTCAGAAAACTTAAGTGCGGGCTTTGTTTATAATGTAACAAGCGATTTATCACTGACCGTTGATTTTTACCATGTTGCAATTAAAGACAGAATTACCCTTGGCAGCTTAATGTCGGCGGACGATGTTTCGTTTAGCGCCGAAGCGGTGGCGGCACTTAATGCAACAGGTGCACAGCAAGCTAACTACTTCTCAAACTCGGTTGATTCAACCACCAAAGGGGTTGATATTATTGCTTCGTACCGCACCGATTTGTACGACGGTAATTTCTCAGCAACCTTTGCAGGTAACATTAACGAAACCGAAATTGATGATGTGAATGCGCCAGAAGGCGTTCCTGAGTCAATCGCTCTTGATGATTTACAACGTAGTTTCTTAACGGATGGTCAACCAGGTGAGCGTGCAACACTAACATTTGAATACGATCGTGGCGATTTCAACAGCATGCTACGTTTTAACTACTACGGCGAAACAGACGTTAAATACTTTGGTAATGACCACATAGGTTTACCTGATGAGTTATCGCCTACCGGTGAGTTTAAAGACACAAGCACGGTTGAGTCAGCAGTATTAGTTGATGTTAATGTTGGTTATCAACTAACTGACGAGCTGATGCTATCGGCAGGTATTGATAATATCTTTGATGTAACACCAGATGAGTTAGGCGAAGATGAAGCGCTTGATTTTATTACGAATAAAGCATTTAAGTACCCTGTACGTGCATTGCCTTATGGTTTTGATGGTATGACTTACTACGCAAAACTAAGCTTTAGTTTTTAATTCCTAAGTTGAAATGAAGCTTAAATAGCGCCTAACGGCGCTATTTTTTTGTTTAATTGTAGTATGCGACATTTGTCACTATAATAAATGACAAGTGTCGAATTCGACGAGGTGTAAAATGAATGCTGTAGAAACTGATTATTTAGGTGTTGTTACTGATGGTAGGGTAACAATTCATTCTAATACAATTGATGAGATTAATGTTGCAACACAAGGTGTAACTGTCAGTGCGATTAAATCACTCGCTAAAGAGCTGAATTGGGATGCCAACATTTTAGCAACCTCTATTGGCACCACGACCCGTACACTTGAGCGCTACAGTAAAGACCGAAAACGTTTAAGTGCTAAGCTGAGCGAAAATGCTTTAGAGATTGCACGTATTTCATCGCAAGGCATTGCCTACTTTGGTGACGTTAAACGTTGGAATGAGTGGCTTAATACACCCAACATTCAATTTGCGAATCAAGAGCCAAAGTCAGTGATCCATACTATCCGTGGCCGTGAACTGATAAAGCGAGTGATAATGGGGCTTGAGTACGGGTTCACAGCTTAATGATTTGCTACCGAATAGCACCGAAAGTTCATAATGATCTGGCTAATGCGTTATCTGGGCTTGGTGGTTTATATGCACAGGGGCGGTGGCATTTTGTTGGTAAACCCATTGTTTATACGGCGAGCTCGCGCTCTTTAGCAATGCTTGAGCGATTAGTGAATGACACAACCGACATATTAAGTAAAAACTTGAGTATCACCACTATACAGATACCTGATGATCTAAAGGTTATTAGGCTAGTAGCCAGCGAACTGCCAAAAGCATGGGATGATCACCCCTATATTACAGACACTCAGGCATTAGGTTCTGATTGGCTAGCATCGATGGAAGCAGCCGTATTGCAAGTTCCTTCTAGTTTATGCCCCGACGAATACAATTTTTTAATTAATCCATTGCACACAGACATAAGCAAAATAAAATGCATTGATAGCAAAAACTTTTTCTATCCAAATCGGTTGGCTGTAAAGCTTTGAATTAGTTGGCGAGGGGAAAGGGTAAAAATTTGCGAGATGCGAGTTTGTAGCAGCGATTTTATATCGCGTTTTATCCTATTCAATGCAGTCTCTTTGAGAGTATTTGTTTGCTCTGTGTAGCGCGAAGCGCCTCTGTGTTCTCTGCGGTTCAAATTATTTTCACAAAGAGAAGTTAATGAGAAGACAACGAGGAAACCCAAATTAACTTCTCCAACCTTCTTCTCAGACGCAGCCAGTAACCTATTTATCGAGACTAACTGTTTGCTAGATCTTTTTTCGAACCACAGAGGACATAGAGAGCACAGAGAAAGACAAGGAGTTCTCTAAAGCGCAGCGCCTCTTATCCTCTTTGTGAAATTACCTTCTCTGTGCAGCGCGCAGCTCCACGGTGCCCTCTGTGGTTCAAATATCTATATTCACATAGAGAACTGAATGAGAAAACAACGAGATAATAGTTAAGCCAATTAGTTATTTTCCTCTAAAGCGCAGCGCCTCTTATCCTCTTTGTGCATTAAGTTTCTCTGTGTAGCGCGAAGCGCCTCTGTGTTCTTATATGGACTCCCCGTTTTTTGTCAACGGAGTATTTATTAAATAAAGATTAGATGCTGGCTTATATACGGACTCTATTTGGGGAGCTACCCCTGGTCACTTTAATGTATTC
>NZ_JAMXSK010000034.1:0-30323 GCF_024124645.1 Pseudoalteromonas sp. Ps84H-4
TCGATCAACTGCTTGTAACTCATGGTATCTACTCTTGTTTTTTGGCGATTACAGAGTACCACCAACAGGCAGTTGATCTCTTCTCACCGTTTAACCATGAGTGGTGCACTTATTATCTGAATTCGGGCATAGTTAATATGTATTACTTACACATTAAGTAAAAACTAGCTAATAATTCCAAAAGCACCAGTTTAATATTCAAAAAATAATATTTTAAGACTAATAAAAAAGTGTGTCGCAAATTTGGTGTTTTAGCGTTATTGTTAGTAGGTACAAAGTATTGAGGGGACCCTTAATGGACAATTGCAGTGTTCTTATCATAGATGATGAAGAGATTAATACCTTACAGTTAGAACATGCTTTAGACGGAGTCGGAAATATTTCAACTTCTAATAACAGCTCTGAAGCATTACAGCTGATTGAAAAAACTAAACCAGACATTTTAATCCTTGATTTAGAAATGCCTACAGTAAGTGGTTTTGACATTTTAGAAGTGATACAGCAAAAGCCAACTCTGGCACATATTAGAACTGTTGTTATTACGTCTCACAGCGATCCTGCGATTGAAGAAAAAGCCTTATCTTTAGGCGCGATAGACTTTATTTCTAAACCGCTAAACCTCAGACTCTGTCGAATTCGTATTGAAAATCATATAAAAATCAAAACGCAAGAAAAAGTATTACAGCTAACACAAGAAGAACTATTTGCTGAAAAAGAGCAGTTGAGAATTACGATAGATTCGATTGCGGATGCAGTTATTTCTACGGATAAAAACGCAAATATTGTGTACATGAACCCTGTAGCACAAAGACTAACAGGGTGGTCACAAACTGCGGCGAAAGGTCGCCATATTGAAGAAGTCATGAAGTTATGCGATGCGACAACTAAAAAACCGTCGATTAACCCTCTATCTGTTGCATTAAAAGAAAATAGACCTGTCGCTATGGCTTTAAATACGCAATTGATCAGTAAGCAAGGCATAGAGCATCGAGTCGAAGACAGTGCCGCTCCAATTCTTGATAAAAACCATAATCAATGTGGTGCTGTTATGGTGTTTCAAGATGTAAGCGAAGCTTTAGCTATGTCGATGCAGATGACATATCTATCTCATCATGACCAATTAACATCACTACCAAATAGAGTATTACTTCACGATAGGCTCACGCAAGGTATCGCCCGAGCAGATTTCAATGATACTAAGTTAAGTTTAATGTTACTTGATTTAGATAAGTTCAAGTTTATTAATGATGCTTTAGGTCATCACGTTGGTGATGAGATAATTGCACATATTGGTCACAGCTTGGATCGATTCGCATGTAACGATATCACAGTCGCACGTGTTGGGGGAGATGAATTTGCACTCGTTGTTCCTCACTCGGCTAATTCTTTAAGTTTAGAGCCTCTGGTTAATCAGGTTCTTAATGTTATTGGTAAGCCTTTCAGGTCAGGTGGTGAGCAGCATGTTCTTTCAGCAAGTTTAGGCATAAGTGTGTACCCTGATGATGCATCAAGTGTTGAAGAAATGCTTCGTCATGCAGACTCAGCAATGTATAAAGCAAAAAAAGAATCTGCTAATAGTTATTTCTACTTTAGTGATGATTTACAAGTTGAAATGAATAGGCGTCTTGAGGTTGGAAATAAGTTAAGAAAAGCGCTCGATGCGAATGACCTCGATGTTCACTATCAGCCTAAATATGATTTAAACACTGACACACTGATTGGTGTAGAAAGCTTGGTTCGTTTAAAAGATGGGCAAGGTGGCTTTATTTCTCCTGTTCACTTTATTGAGTATGCAGAAGAAACGGGGCTTATTTTTCGCTTAGGAGAACAAGTTCTTGAAAAGAGCTGTATTGCAGCGAAAACTTGGCTTGATAAAGGTCTGCCTATTAAAGTAGCAGTAAATATATCTGCTAAACAATTCACAGATACTAAACTTGTAGACACTGTCGCCGAAATTCTTGAAAGAACCCAATTACCAAGTCGTTATTTAGAGTTAGAAGTGACAGAGTCGGCCTTGATTGAAAATTTTGATTATACTGTAAGTCAATTAAAGCTTATCTCTGGTATGGGGGTCAGTATTGCTCTTGACGACTTTGGAACTGGGTATTCCAGCCTTTCATATTTAAGGATGTTCCCATTGGATGTGCTAAAAATAGATCGGTCTTTTGTGCGTGATATGCTTGTTGATGCTCAAGCATTTAATATTGTTACTGCTATAATTGAACTGGCTCACTCTTTAAAACTCCAAATTGTGGCTGAAGGGATAGAAACTTCTGAGCAAAAAGACAGACTGCAAGAACTTGGCTGTCAAATAGGCCAAGGTTATTTACTTAGTAAGCCATTGAACTTCGACAACGCTGATAAACTAATTCAAACCAGTAAAGCTGAAGGAATATTATGCTCTTAAGTCTAAAGCCATTATCACAGTGTAAAGTATTCATTGTTGATGATGATGAGATGGCCAGGTTAAGTCTAGGTGTTATTTTAGAAGATCATTTTTTCGTGGATGCATACTCTTCTGGTCAGGCTGTTTTAGAAGCCTGTGAGGATTTACTTCCAGATTTGATTTTACTAGATATTAATTTACCGGATATAAGTGGTCTGGATATATGTAGGCGACTTAAGGCTAAAGCTACATTCGAAAATATCCCAATAATTTTCATCACTTCGAATTACGATACAGGGTGTCAAAATGCATGCTGGGAAGCCGGAGCTAGCGATTTTATTGGTAAACCCATCACAGCATCCACGTTGATACATCGTACAAAAAATCACTTAGAGAATAAGCTTCGATTAGAAAAACTATTACAGCTTACTTATAAAGATTCGTTGACAGGCTTATTTAACCGTCACTATTTGGATTTAGAAGTTGCAAACGTTTTTAAACAGACTTCAAGAGAGAGGAAACCGTTCAGCTTGCTAATGCTGGATATCGACTACTTTAAATTATACAACGATCAATACGGGCATCCGCAAGGAGATGCTTGCCTAAAAATAATTGCTGATGTTATTGAGCGATCTATTCAAAGACCTCAAGATATAGCAATACGATATGGTGGCGAGGAGTTTCTTGTCATACTGCCATTCACTGACTTCGACGGCGTTAAATTCATATGTGATCGTATTTCAGCAGAGCTTGAGGCAATTAATATCCCACATGTTAAGTCTTTATGGGGCCGCGCTACAGTTAGTATCGGTGGGGTTATCTATGAGCACCAAAATAAGGTGAGCTTAGGCGAGTTGATTAATTGCGCAGATAAAGCGCTTTATGCGGCTAAAAGTGATGGGCGAAACTGTTTTAGGCTTAGTTTTTGTGATTGATTTAGACTTTTCTTACTGCTTTTTGTAGAAACCTCAGAAACATAGCCTATACTTTGGAGATTGTTAACTTACCAAGAAATACAATGGAACATTCCCAAAAGCGTCGAGACTTTCTAAAAACACTCGGTGTTGGTGCTGCGGCATCAACACTTGCGTTTAAAGCCCCTTATGTTTTTGCAAAGAACAAAGTAACCCTTCGTGTAATGGGAACACATGTTACGTTGCAAGAAGAGCTTAGACAGAGAGCAATACGCGAGCTAGGTATAAACATCGAGTTTACGCCTATGGGGAGTGCCGCCGTTTTACAAAAAGCAGCAGCAGACCCTAGTTCTTTTGATTTGTTTGAGCAATGGTCTGACTCTATTAATATTTTGTGGCAAGCAGATGCCATTCAGCCAATCGAGGTTGATAGACTCGTTTATTGGGATGAAATAAACCCACTTACCAAGACTGGCAAAATTGTACCAGATGCAAAGTTAGGCGCAGGCGATTCACCAAATAAGCTTCTTTACGCACAGCCGGATGGTTCGTTAGGAGAAACACCATCCAAATTAATTAGCTTCATGCCTTATGTACATAATGTCGATTCATTTGGCTATAACACGAATGTTATTGAAAAAGGTATTCCCTACGAAACAGAATCTTGGGCATGGTTATTAGATGAAAAGAATAGAGGGAAAGTAGCATTAGTGAATGCACCAACAATAGGCATTTTTGACGCTGCTCTCGCTGCTCAAGCTAAAGGATTAATGAAATTTAATGATTTCGGCAACATGACTATTGCCGAGATTGACCAATTATTTGCCATTTTATTTGAAAAGAAACGGCAAGGTCATTTTTCAGGTTTTTGGACGTCAGTACCGCAATCTGTTGATTTTATGAAAACAAAAAGAGTAAATATCCAAAGTATGTTCTCACCAGGTGTCAGTGCGCTAAATGGGCAAGGCATTCCAGTAACTTATGCATCGCCAAAAGAAGGTTACAGAGCATGGCATGGAGTTATGTGTTTATCAAAAAATACCCATGGGCATGTTAAAGATGCTGCGTATGAGTATATGAACTGGTGGTTATCTGGCTACCCAGGTGCATTTATAGCAAGGCAAGGATATTACATTTCTAACCCTAGTCGTAGCCAACCGCTTATGTCTAAACCTGAGTGGAACTATTGGTATGAAGGACAAGAAGCGTCAACTGACTTGAAGGGAACAGACGGAAAAGTATCTATTAAAGCAGGCGAAATAAGGGATGGTGGCAGTTATATTAAACGGTTTTCGAATATTGCGGTTTGGAATACTGTGATGCCAAATTATGATTACAGTTTAGATAAGTGGTATGAACTACTTAACGCATAAGGAAATAAATTGTTAAGTTTTTTTTCAAAATCTCTTGCTGTCAAAATGTCGCTAGCAATGGTGCTTGTCTTAGTCGCTATGAGCGCGAGTTATTTGATTATGAATCAAAGGCTTAAAACGATTGAGGACTCTTTCAATAACATCGGTAAGATTAGCAATTATGCTGTAGATATTTTAAAAATTAATAAAGATATTGTTGAGATGCAAAGGGATATCTCAGTTTATGGTGCGTCAGGTAGTGCCCCCGTTTTTAAAAAAATCATGGAAAATTATGACAGTATTGAAAAGCGATTAGCTGAAATTAATGTAGTAAAAGGCGCAGAAAGTATTCAAATTCATCTTGATGGTATGACGGAGCTTGTAAATCGTTATGGCGCTAATTTAAAAGTACTGACACTTCGTTTTACACAACGGAATGACTTAATTGAAAAAGAATTACCGCAAATTTATTTAAATGCAATTTCACTTCTTGAAAATTTAAAAGCGAAGGCTACTGATACAAATGAGAAGTTGTTTGTTACAGAGTACCTTAATCTATGGCATATGCTACATCGTGATGCTTATCAATTTTTAACAAAAAAAGATTATGTCAAAAGAGCTGAAGTTGAAAAAATACTGAACTCGCTATCTAAAAACGTTGCAGATAAATCTAAATTTAAAAATATGATCGATTTGTCTAATAGCTATCGAAATACTTTTTCAAAAAGTGTTCAGGCTAATCGAAACTATTTAAGCTTAGTAAATGTAGTAATGGCTGGAGATGCAATTGAATTTAGTACGCTTGCGAATAGCTTAAGGGAAGATTCATTAACTCAGCTAAAACAAATAAAACGGGATGCTCAAAAGACGGTTTCAATGACAGAAAGCATTTTAAATGTACTTGCTTTGATAGTTGTTATTTACATTGTCTCTCTATCAGCATTCTTTCACTTGCAAATTATACGTGCGATTAAACGCTTAACAAATAGCTTCACACATTTCTTAGACGGAGATTTGGAAGCACAAATTTATGATTTAAAAAGAAAAGACGAAATTGGTATTTTAGCCAAGGCAGCTAATAAGTTTAGAGAGCTAAGTAAAGACCTATCTGAAGCGAAGCAAAGTGCTGAGCATACAACAAAAGTTAAGTCAGAGTTTTTAGCAAATATGAGCCATGAAATTAGAACACCGATGAATGGTATTTTAGGCATGGCTCGCCAGATGAGCCGCACGACACTCACACAAGAACAAAGCAAAATGCTACACCTCATACAGTCTTCAGGTGCTAGCTTATTAGTGATTATTAACGACATTCTTGATTTGAGTAAAATTGAGGCTTCAAAAATTGAACTTGAGTCTGAACCAGTAGATTTAAGCTATCTTTTAGAGGAGCTAAAACACCTATTTCAGGAGCAAGCAGCTAGTAAGAATATTCAGCTTTATATCTCTACAACTCCGGAAGTTGAAAAACTGACTTTTTTGGCCGATGAAACGCGCTTAAAGCAGGTATTGATAAATTTACTGGGTAACGCTGTTAAGTTCACAGAGAGAGGAAGCGTTTCGTTAACTGTAAACATACAAGAGATTGGGTTTGATGAAGTAAAGCTTACGTTTAATGTATCAGACACAGGGATCGGGATTGCAAGTGAACACTTGAATACACTATTTGAAGCATTTTCTCAGGCAGATACGTCTATTACAAGACGTTTTGGTGGTACAGGGTTGGGCCTCACTATATCAAATAAATTATTAGATTTGATGGAAGCACCTCTACAAGTCGAAAGTGCACTAGGAGAAGGATCTCATTTTTATTTTTCTCTGTTAGCAAAGCGCACACTATCTTCAATGGACTTAGATCATAAAGATGCTTCATTAACTACACCTAAAGAAGATATAGATTTATCGAATATTAATGCGCTTGTTGTCGAAGATAATGACATTAATCAGATAGTGATTGAAGCGATGCTCAATGAATTTAATATTACCTCTATAAATATGGCAAACAATGGTCAGGAAGCTGTTGAACAATGTGAACTAGGTGTATTTGATATTATCTTTATGGATATGCAAATGCCAGTATTAGATGGTCCGCAAGCCACTGTAAAAATTAGAGAGTTTTCTGCTTTCAAACATACACCAATTATTGCTTTAACTGCTAATGTATTAAGTGCAGATAAGCAGCGCTGTTTTGATGCCGGAATGGATGATTATATCGCAAAGCCACTCGAGTATGACGCTTTGAGGTCTATCTTGCTAAAGTGGTGTAGAACAAATATTAAGCGGACATAGTATGGATATTTATAATAAAGGTGGTGCAAGTTTAGTTGGTTCGAAGGTATTTTTAACAATAGTTTCCTTTGTGTTTTTTATTTTTGCCTTATTTGCAGTTTATTTTTTTGAAGGACACGTTAAAAGTGATGTTTTAGGGTCAATTGATCAAGAGTTTACTGAGACACAAGAGCGCTTAAAAGAAATAGTAACTAGTTCAATTGCTGAGTCAAAATCAGATCTCCGCTTTTTATACTCAACCCCCCCTATATCGGGATTACCAAGAGCTGAATTTAATGATGGAATTGATCCATACGATGGTACTACATACAACCAATGGAAAGAGCGTCTAGAAACCATATTTATTGGCTTTATGGAAAATAACCTTGCAGTTGAGCAACTTCGTATTGTCGCTGTTACAGCCGAGGGTAAAGAGTTAATACGCGTGCAAAGGGTAGGTGTATCTGTAGAGGCTGTACCTGATTACTCATTGCAAGCTAAAAGCGGTGAGCCATACTTTTTACCAAGCTCTCAGCTTGAAACGAATCAAATTTACATGTCGCCACTTACATTAAATAAAGAATTTGGTGAAGTGGTTTTTCCCTACCAGCCAATGTTACGTTTTTCTATTCCCATTTTTAGTGATAAAGGAAAGCGGTATGCATTTTTAATTATGAATGTAAATGCGAATGCACTCATTAATAATCTTAAACATACAGTTTTCGATTACTCGGAGTTAATCATTAGTAGCTCTGAAGGTGACTTTGTCTACCATCCTATTGAAGAATATCAATTTTCACGAGACTTAAATCCTGACATAACGTGGGATAAACTTTACAAGCAGAAAATACAATATCAGGGATTGTATACGGTAGAACCAAAACTTAACCCTGAATTACAGTTTTATGTTCATTCGGAAAAGGTACAAACAAGACCAGGTAATAAGTATGGGTATATAAACTTTAGTCTTCTAGTTCCTGATAAACATATAGAAGCATTGATTAATAAGAAGCGTATCATTACATACAGTTTTTTAGTTGCAGTCATAGCTTTAACCTCTGTGTTATTAATCATGTTTTATCGAAATGCGACAAGAAGTCAGTTATTAGCAGAAGCTCGCAGAGAAGCCTCTGCAATAGTTGATGGGTCTATCGATGCAATCGTTGGGTTAAATTTAGATGGTGAGTTAACAAGTGTAAATAATACGGCGGAGCGTTTGTTATCAATTTCTAAAGTGACAGCATTAGGGAAGCTAGCCAAAGATGTTGAGTTTCTCTCAAAATTACCAATCCACACCTACGTAACTGATATTAAAAGCTCTAAATCACAAATTAAAGATGAATTATCTGAACAGTTTGGCGAAACAACGCTTCATTACGCTATATCTGTTAGCCCTGTTTTTTCTGAACACAATACCTTAATAGGGCTTGCTTTAATTATTAGAGATATAACAAAAGAAAAAGATGCAGAGATAAAAGTAAAACGATTAAATACAGAGCTTGAAGCGAAAGTTAGAAAGCGTACTCAAGCGCTTGCTGAGGCCAAAGATGATGCTATCAAGCATAGCGATATAAAAAGTGCTTTCATATCGAATATAAGCCATGAGCTTCGTACTCCGCTTAATGGAGTCATTGGTACTTTAAATATTTTAAAACGAGAAGAGTTGTCTGATAAATCACGAAACCTTGTTGAAATGATGGATCTAAGTGCGTCAAATTTAAATCTATTAATTAATGACATACTTGATTTATCAAAGATCGAAGCAGGTAAACTGGATCTAAATCTTAAAACAATCAATTTACAACTGCTAATTGAAAGATTAGTTGAATCGAGTGCTATTCGAGCCTTTGATAAAGGATTAAATGTATATTTAGATACCAGTGACTTAAACTGTGAGAATGTTAAAACAGATCCGCTCAGACTCACCCAAATTTTAAATAACTTAATCAGTAATGCGATAAAATTTACTGACAAAGGCTATATCAAAGTCATTGTTAGTTCTGAGCGCATATCAGAAGGTACACATAATTTAAAAGTGAAGGTCCAAGATACGGGAATAGGGATCGCGCCTAGTACACAAGGACAATTATTTGATGCATTTCAGCAGGCAAGTACTGCAATATCAGAAAAGTTTGGGGGGTCTGGACTTGGCTTGTCTATTTGTAAACAATTATGCCAATTAATGGATGGAGACATTTCTGTAAGTTCAACGTTAAACCAAGGCAGTGTTTTCACCTTCAATATTAAAGTTCGCTGCAATGCAGAAAGCATTCAGGTTCCTGAAAAATGTTACGAGAATAAAGCAATTTTGGTGGCGAGCAGTAATCAGAATATTTGGGAAGTTTTAGATAAGGCAATCAGTTTACAGGGAGGTATTGTCAGCACATGCTCTATGGCGGAACTTGGTGCACATAAAAGCAAAGCTTTTGACTACGTGTTCTTAGACTATGAAGATGATACTACTAATAACATAGGTTCAATCATTGAAGTTTTAAGCGAAAATAACAAAAGTGCTCAATTTATAACGTTTCATCAACCAGGAAATCCACTCCCTAAAGGTATTGCATCAAAAGTATCTCAAATCACTAAACCTATAACCCAAACAGAGCTGGTGCAAGTAGCTGGCTACGAAGTGCCAAAAAGTGAGCCATTATATCTACTTTCTGAAACCAGCGGCTTTGAACTTTCAGATGATGTCATTGAGCAATTAAAAGATTGTACGGTATTGATTGTCGATGATAACGAAATCAACATTGAAGTTGCTAAAGGCGCATTAGATGAGCTGCCTATAAATATTTTAACAGCAAGTAATGGACAAGATGCACTTGAACTTTTAAATCACTTCAACACAAATGAGAAGCAAATAAACTGCATACTGATGGATTGCCAAATGCCAATTTTAGATGGTTATCAAGTATGTGAAAAAATACGCACAGGAAAAGCAGGAGATTCGTTTATTGATATTCCTATCATTGCAATGACCGCAAGCGCTATGGCTGGTGAAAAGGAAAAATGCTTAGCTGTGGGGATGAGTGATTATGTGAGTAAGCCAATTGAGGCAGTTAAAGTATTAGAAAAGGTCGTCAAATGGTCGTTATCAAGCTACGAGGGACAATCTAAAGCAATGCCTCTTGCTGCTAATGAACTCGAAGAAGAAAAGCTCTGGGACCGCGAACAAGCCCTTGCACGATTATTAAATAAAGAAGTCTTACTAAACAAAATTTGTGAAGTGTTTGTTGTAAAAGCACCTATTAAAGTGCAGGAACTAATAGAGCAACACAAACAAGGGAATAGTGAAGAGGTCCGTCAAATAGCGCATGCGTTAAAAGGGATGTGTGGTGAAATTAGTGCTAACAAACTAAGAGAAATATTTTCTGATATTGAGGTGGTAGCTGAGAAAGGTAATTTAGATATAGGCACTCAACTAGACTCAATTGAACAATTGATACCTAAGTTAGTAGAAGATATGGCAAGGAGAGATGTGTGATAGAGTATCAACAGGTGAGTTTTATTAGCTCACCTGTATTGTGTGTTTATTAAATGTTTTCTTTGAGAATGACGGAGATTGCCTCATCTAGCTTCTCTTGAATATCCTTCGGAACTCGACCGAATTCATAAGAAAAGTTTCTTCCTTTCACTTTTTTGCGAGCAAACTGATCTTTATTTTCAAATTTGAATAATGTGGTCACAACTGGTTTATCTGTAGTTGGCTTGAAGGACTTAGATTCATCCGCTATTAGTTTGCTGAGTTTGTCTTTAAGGTCTTCTTTGATAAAGCCACCACTAACTTTTAGCTCATTAACTTTACTTTTTAGCTCTTCAGTGAAATCACTTAGTTGATCACCTAATAAAGCCTGTGTTGCCAATAGCGCTTTATAGTCACTGTGGTTGAGCAATGAAATATCTGGAAAAACAGAAATTAAATCACTATCGATTGTTGCGGCCTGTAGTGCTTTACTTACCTTTGATTGACTTAAGCCATGACGTTCCGCTAACTCAGCCTGGTTCAACTTCTTGCCATGTTCAGCTAAGTACGCCTCTTTGTCTCGCTCTAAGCGTAATCCAATTTCACGTAAGCTGTGCTCTTTAAATGACTGTAGTGATGTAGCGAGAGCCTTTGCATCGTTTAGACTGATTTCGTCATCAGTAACTAGCATTGAGAAAGTTTCTATAGCACCGCTTTTCTCAAGTACATAGGCGCGACGGCGTGAACCATCAAGAACGTCAATCTTATTATCCGGCAGACGTCGACCAATTGCTGGGTAGAACTGTTGATTATCTAATGTTGATAAGTCTTGAAGCGACTCTTCTGTTAATAGTGATTGTTCGCGCCCATTGATTTCAAAAGTGACGACTGTATTTGATTTAAGCTGCTCATATGACAACGTAACCGGTGTGAATGTGGCTTCTTGGCCTGACTTTAATGTCCAGACTTTACTTTGACCTACGCTGACTACTCCCAGATGCTTAGAGAGCACTTCATCAAGTGGTGTTTCACTCTTTTCAGCTTCAATTCTCAAGCGCTTGGCCAAACTCTCAAGTTGGTTCTTATTGCTATCTGCAATAGCTTCTTCTGAGCCTGCAGTGTTGCCGAGTGGAGAGACCGTACCTCTTTTTTTAGCCATTTTTATTGCTCCTTCTCTTGTTCGCGCCACACTTTTTGAATATCACGGTGTAGTTGGCTGGTAACTTCATATCCATTTTGTTGTGCATTCTGGAAAGTCATCTTGGTTTTAGGGTATTCACTTTTAGACATATCAAATACGGTTGATAGTAATGATGAAGCTTGTCTCACAGCTTCACTATTGTTGAACTCTGTTGAGTAAAGGTAAGTTGAAAAACTATCATAAAGGTTGTTCTGTAAATCAGTAGTGGTTGAACTCTCTTTGTGATTTGTAAGCAGTATTTTCATAAAGTCATAACCCGGGTGTTTCGCATTTTTTAGTAGCGTCCATACTTGCGGGATATAACTAAAATATGAGCACGTAGCATCAATATCATTTTCAGTAACAGATAATGGGAAAATAACACTCGTACCAGCGTAGTAAGCGTTGTATGTCGCGTAGCCTAATGATGGAGGCGTATCTATGATAATGATATCGAATTCATCTTTAACTTGTTCAATGATGTCGTGCAGTATCGAGTAAGGAGAGCTTAGTTGCTGGTTGAATACTGCTTCATGAAACCAGCCCTCAATTGCTCGATCTGATTGTGAAGCTGGTAAAATACGCAAGTTAGGAATAGTGGTCGGCAAGAACGCTTCACTGATAGCTTCTTTTAGCGTTTCGTTTTCATCAAGCTCATAGTTCCCCATGATTAAGTCACCAACAGATAAGCAGCCTTCTTGTGCTGATTCAGGGGCATAATACATTGATAAAGTGCCTTGGCCATCCATATCAATTAAGCCTACACGATAGTTTTGATGAAACTCAGTTGCCAAACCAGATGCAGCTGTAGCTGCAGTAACAGTCTTACCAACACCACCTTTTTGGTTTTGAACAACTATAACTTGTAGGTCTTGGCTTTCACTGCGAACAAATGGTAATTGTTTTTTTAGTTCATCAGGAAGTGAATCTCGTACTTTGTAGACCTCTTCGATATCCAATAACCACTGACTCTCTTCATGTCTTCTTGGGTTAATTTTTAGAGCTTTGCAGTACTTATCTAACGTTCTTGCATCAATATCTAAGTACGCCACTGCTTCAGCTTTAGTAAACACTCTAAGCTCTTTGCGGTGGTTATTTAGAAGGCGTCTATTACGGCGTTGAATGTACAGTTCTGAACCTTCTTTTAGCTCGTCAAACGAGATATCGGTAGCTTCTACTTTAGAGATAGTCATTGTGAACCTTACTGAATGTGTTTTTTTATAGTGTATGCTTTAATTTTTAGATGGTAAAGCGAAAATTAATGCATGAGCTAATTTTTAATGCTCAAAAAATATTATCTCAAATTCTTCTTAAAAAAGCCTGTTTTTCTTATAAATTTTGATTTTTTCACGCTGTTAAGCGCGATTTACTGGATAGCATAGGATGGTCGTCAGTTATTAATTATCTGGTGTTTTCTATGAATAATCAGCAATACTCAATGGCCGAGCGATGGCTTAATTTATTTGAGCTGTGTTTGGGTTTGATGTTTTTTAGTGCAGGAGCTTTCTATGCTTATCTGTTTTGTATGACAGGTAAAACTGATTTCATATTGCTATTTGTGACGTTCATAGGCTTTGTGGCTGGTATAGCAATGATAGGGAGAGCCATCGTTTGCATGTCTGCTTGGCACTCACATCACAATCAAAGGAGTTGTAATCGAATGTTTACTTTAAAACGAATTGGGCATGATGACGTTAAATTAAGTGATGTTAAGACGCTTGAAGATATAGTTAGAAAACTAGTTTCGTCATATGCTTCTATCCGTATTACTAAGAAGAGTGGGTTGAATAATGTTATCTTCGTTACCGTTGAAAATGGGGTTGTAAAGGATACATATACAGGAGAATTGATAGACTTTGAAGCATTGGGCAGTTAACACCATGAAAGTGTTTATATACTGGCTAATTCAAAACCCTAACATCTTAGCTATGATTTTATTAGCTTTCCTCTTACTCACCGCGATTATATTCATAATTTTATGCTTTAACTTTAGCCTGGCTTTAGGGCTGCTTTATTTAGTGTGTGAATACGCGGCTATACGCTTCCTACTAATGCCTTTCATTAGTGAAGTGCTGCGCCCATAGCTAGCGCACTAATAGAATAGCTTGGTACGCTCCATGAGCATGCTAATAGCATTAGACTCCCTGCTTTTAACTTTAGGTGATAGTAAATCTTTGAATTGCGCTGTTTCAAATACATGGAGATGGTTATCACCTTGTATTGATTTACAGTTAGGGCAAGTGTTTGCCCAGTACTTACCGCCGTATTGCTTAGAAAATCTCAGCTCAATTGTATAAGGGCGCGGAAATGGTGGTTCATCTTCGCAAAATGGCGTCCCTAACCACCAAAACACGGGGATTACTTCTGAACATCTATAGCAAGTTTCAATGTCGGCTATGAACGGCTTATCTGGGGATTTGCGAGCAGTTGTGTACAGCTCTCTAGGAATTGAGAACTTATCTGCAACAGCAATTATTTTAGAGCCTTTCTTGCTGGTATTGCTGCATGATTGGCAAAGCCTTGGTGATAGCTTTGAGTTTAGAGGTCGCCAATTGTATGGATCTTTAAGAACGTCAGAGGCATTAAGTTTGATCCAGCTTCTTAATGCCGAACCATTTGAAATGCTATATGGTCTCCAGTCTTGCTCTTGTTCAGATACAATTTCGATGCCCAAATAGATTGACTGTCCTTTATGGCTAAATTGCCCAATCACATCACATACTGAGTCATGGTAGTAATAATCAGTTTGAACCCCTTCAAATGTACAATATTTTATATCTCTTTGTATTTCTTTGAGGCATTGATAGCAATTTTGATGGATCTGTATTGTTGTCTCAGCCTTTTTGTTTTCTAAGATGACATCTTTAATTAGTTTTTTGGCTTTCTTATAACTATCACTTAGGCTGATGCAGTTGTTAGTTTTTGGGTGGATGAGCATCTTATTTTGCATAGAAGACAAATCACACATAAGCGCTTCACCACAATATGGACAAGTATAGGTTCCGCCCACTTGAATCGATTGAGCTGCAATTAAATGGCCTGAGTAATTGATACCAAATGGGACCGGTATTTCGTGCATATTTGTATCTTTATTTAAGGAATTATTTAAGATAGTCTGCTATACATGATTTAATAACATTAAAAAACACTATAGGTGCATCATGGAAATGCCCGATTTATCGCATAATTTTAAGCTATTCATGTTGGCTTTTAACATTACCATTCTTTCAATTGGGTTGGGTTATTTTATTTACTCTGGGGTTTATACCTTGGTAGGGTTCTTCTAAATAATCTTTATGCTTTCGCAATAGGTAAATCTGAAAGTTTTGTTGTATAACTCAAAGGTGCTAAATCATCTTTAGGCCGCCAAGACTGAGAGAACCCTTCACTTGCGAGCTTTATTGCACTACGTCCAAATTTTCTATTTATCTCATCAATGACCAACGTTTTTGAGCTAATATTCAGTGGTAAAGTCTCAGATAACAGTTCAAGTTGTTGCATATCATCGTGTAATGAAAGTTCTTCAAAAATAACGCCAGCTTTTTTGTATTTAAACCCCTTCTTATAAATAGCTTTTAATGCAAAGCTTGCATAAGACACCAGTGTTGATGTATCCGCGGTGGGGTAGGGTAGTTTAATTGATTGTGACTTATGATACTGCGGCTCTGCCTGTCTAAATGAATCTGTGTGGATGAATATTGTTATTGCCGATGTGTAAGATTTAAATCGACGAAGTTTAAACGCAGCCTTTGTTGCATGTGCTGTAACAGCTTCAGAAAGCTCCGTAAGCTCTATCACCGGTTTTCCCATACTCTGAGATACGCAAATTCTATCGCGAGAGTCGTTTACATCTTTCAATTCAACCGCAGATTTTCCTCGTAACTCTTCCACAGTACGGGCAAGAACAACTGTGAACGTCTTTTTGATCCAACTAATGTCGGCATTTTTAAGGTCATACCCCGTATAGATTCCAAATTTATTTAGCTTTTTAGTAGTTCTACTTCCAACCCCCCAAATATCCTCTACAGGAGTATGTTTGAGAGCCCAATCAATTTTGTATTGTGAATCTAATACAACCACACCATTGGTGTGTTCTTTCCACTCTTTCTTTTTGGCGCAGTGACTTCCAAGTTTCGCTAGTGTCATTGTCTGAGATATACCCAAGCCACAACTAATACCTAAGTTCCTCTTAAGTGTCCTCTGTATGGTGTGTGCGTAGTCTTTTATATCTTTTGTAAAGTTTATATCGATGCGCCCAAAGCATTCATCAACAGAGTATCGTATTGTATCGAATAGGAAGTACTCTAACTCGGTATGAAAACGGTTACTCAAATCACCAAACAGCGTGAAATTACTCCCCCACAAGTGACCACCATGCGCAGCCACCAGTTGTTTAACTTTAAATGCTGGCTCTCCCATTTTGATACCTAAATCTTTGATAGCTTGATTTCGAGCTACAACATTGCCCTGGTTAGAACTAAGAACGCCAAGAGGGGTTTTATCAAAGTCGTATTGGGGGTTAAAGAGTTGGCAAAACGAAACGTAAGCAGCATTGATGTCGCAAAGAACCCACATAATTAGAATATCTTGATTAAACCAGTGACAACGCCCCAGACTACATGAGTATCCCAGTCATTGTTTTCATCGATATCAATTTCAATTGGCTCGAAGTCGGGGTTTTTACTAATAAAAACGGCTTTGTTGTTTTTTAATTGTAGTTCTTTCACAACAAATTCGTTGTCTAATGTAGCTAATACGATTCGTCCAGTTTTAATTGTTACTGACCTATCTACAACTATTATCGAGCCGTCAGTAATGTCTGGGGACATGCTGTTGCCTGACACCCTGAATAGGAATGTACTACTAGGGCGCTTAATTAGGAGCTCATCTAAACTGATTGAGTCGGATAGGTGATCTTCGCATGGATTGGGGAAACCTGCAGCAACTGAAAAGTCTGCAATAGGTAATTCTGTGGTTGAAGGGGTAAGTTTGCTAAGCATAATCACAAAATACTGTACAAATAAACAGTAATTTTAGATGTGAATATTCCACATTACAACCAAGAAGTTTCTTTTAGGCTCGCGGTCTATGTGATTTCATCAATTATTAGTTAAATTTAAACCTTTTTCCCAGAATCAGGCGCGATTTAATGCATATGATAGCTTTGGCAAAAATATATGAGCTGGAGTAACTATGGATTTATGTTCAATTTCTGCGGAAGACGGTGATAAAGCTGTTTTCTTCAATGGGGTTTTGATTGCATACTATAATGCAGCAACTGATGAGCCAAACGTGTTATCTTTTGTTGAAAGTGTTGCTGATAATTTGAGTAGCGCTTCTGGTGCCAATATTAAAAAGGCGAAAATAGACAAAGCTCCTGACTTTGTTCATTGGGAGCAGAGCAAACAAGTAGAGAATATACTTTGGCCCAATGAAACAGCTAAACCTCCTATTTCTGATTTTTTCTCTCCAATTGAGCTGAATTCTCAACCATAAACATTCATAATAGTTTATCGCTTGACCGCTAAATTTTGCCTTCGCAGGTGCGGTCAAGCGCTCCTCTTAAAAAATCATGTAGTAAATTTTTATTACTGTATTTGAGAGAGATTTCACGTCTACTCGCTAACGACTAGGAAGCAAGATCAGACTAATCATATTTTGCACTTTTAACGATTCGCCTGTAGTTGAACCCAACTATAAAAGTGCTTTTACTCCAGTGTTAATTCCGAAACCGCCTAACGTTAAAAATATAAACAAACAACTTCCCAAAAGTAGGGGTCTTATTCCAGCTTGACGAATTGCCCCAATGTGAGTTCGTAGTCCCAATGCCACCATGGCGATAGTGAGTAATATATTATCAAACCACACAATATTGTTTGTTGTACTCTGAGATAGGTTAATTAGTGAATTACATCCACTTACTAAAATGAAGTAAACCGCAAACCAAGGAATTGATAGGTCTGAAGATTTTTCTAAGTTATAGTTTTTCTTTGTATCCTTTCGTTTTTGCCAATATGATAAACCAAACAAAAATGGGGCAAGCATCATTACCCTTAACATTTTTTCAATTACTGCCGTGTCGGCTGCATTTGCACTAATAGCGGTACCCGCAGCAACTACCTGAGCTACTTCATGAATGGTTGAACCAACAAAAATACCGTATTCGTATTCACTCAACCCTATATATTCAAACATTAAGGGGTAAGTAAACATACTTAGGGTTCCAAATACAACGACTGTTGCGACCGCAATAGATACTTTATGTGCTTGTGCTTTAATAACTGGTTCTGTTGCCATTATTGCTGCAGCACCACAAATAGAGCTCCCAGCACCAATAAGAATAGTTGTTTGCTCATCAAGTTTAAATAAACGTTTACCTAACTGAATTGCTAGGATAAATGTACCTAGTAATATGGCTAAATCAATAACTAGCCCTAACCAACCAATTTCTGTTATTTGTGAGAATGTAATTCTAAAGCCAAATAAAATGATGCCAGCTTTAAGTAAGAAGCTTTTTGCGTAGTCTACTCCAATATCAGTATGAGTTGCGATACGGGAAAACAAACTGTTTCCTACTATGATGCCGAGGATAATTCCAATAGTGAGTGAACTAACTTGTGCATTTTGCAAAACGGAAAGTTTACTTAGGGCTATTGATATACTTGCTAATGTAATTACCAACATTAGGCCCAACCACCATCGACTATCTGTGAGTTTTTTTGTTTGGGATTTAAATAGACACCGCGTATAGAACAACATAAACGTCCTTCAATAAATTGCTTTATTTACTTGACTGCATTTTAGAAAGACCCAAAATATAACTCCAATACATTAATTTTATGATTTAATAACTTAAGGTTATCTTATGAACTTGAACGCATTGAGAGTCTTTTATACTGTAGCGAAATTGCAAAGCTTCTCGGGTGCGGCAGAAACTCTTTTCATTAGTCAGCCAGCGGTATCTAAAGCGTTAAAAGAGCTAGAGCATCAATTAAGTCTTAAACTTATCGAACGTGCCACAAAAGGGAGAAAACTCGCATTAACTGAGGGCGGAGTTGCTTTATATGAACATGCTCGTAATATTTTTGCTATTGAAAAGACGGCAATAGACGATATAAAGTCACGTACCGGACTAAAGCGTGGCACAATTGTCATTGGTACTAGCACTACAATTGCAAGTTATTGGTTACCACCTTACTTAGCCAGGTTCTGTAGTGCTTACCCAAATATAAAAGTTGAAGTGAAGGTCGAAAATACGGAAAAGATTGAACATGCGTTGCTTGAGTGCTCAATTGACTTGGCTCTTGTTGAAGGGACACCAACAGAAAAAAAGATAGTACCTACACACTGGCAAGATGATTTGATGAGTGTCGTTACCCCACCTCATTTTAAGCCTAGCCCTAATATAAATGAATGGCTTAACCAACAGTTTTGGTTACTCCGTGAGCCAGGCTCTGGAACACGTGAAATGTCAGTTAAAATGTTAGAAAAACAAGGTATAAAAGTTAGTAATAGTATGCAACTAGGGAGTAATGAAGCTATAGCTCGCTCAGTCGCACAAGGAATGGGAATAGCCATATTGCCAAATGTGGTCACAGAAGATTTAGTGCAACTAAAAAAGTTAAAGCGCTTGAGTCAAGTTAAAGGTGAAATGCTATCTAGGCCTCTATATCAGTTACAATGCCGAGGTAGATCTTCTTCACATTCTGCCGAGGCTTTAAAAAGAATTTTATTTTCAGAAGTTTAGCTTCAAGTGCATCCGCAAGTTTAGTTTCTTCACTACTTTTAGTTCATTCAAGCCATTTTCGTAGGTTAGGTATCTTCTAGAAAAATGATATCTTTTCCCTGACTTTTAGCTACATTACTAGTTTGTGCCGTTTTAACAAGGTGCGGTATCGCATTGTGCCTGCAAAATTAATATTGAGAGTTAAAGCTTCGTTTATTTGAATATTTAAAGTCAGATCAAGTGCGTCGTTTTCAAATATTGAGTAAGTCAGCTTGCTCATTCCTATAGCGAGATTATTACTATCTTGATACAAATAGCTCCAATTTCATTCAAGAATGACAATATCTTTTATCAACGAAGTTACTTTCTAAAACCGAATACCAAATAGTGTGGTTTAGGGCTGCAATATTTTCGTTATAGTCAGAGGTAATATTCTAATTAAGACCTGTGCTTCTCATAATTCTTTTTAACGAGGTTTTGAGACCTTCAACTAGCTAAATAAGCTCAAGCCCTTATTATATAAGGGCTGGCAAGTTCCCAAAATACCATTATGAGAACCTAAAAAAATAAACGGTGCTATTACGCTATAAAAGAGTGCTCAATATGAGCACTCGTATTTAACTAATCAAACAAACTAGCAATGCCAGCAACTACTCCACCAGCTACCGCCAGAGGGATTGTAACAGGCGCAGACGCAACACCTGCACCAATTACTATTGCGCCAGATGTAAGTGCTCCAGCGGCTGCACCGGAGCCTATAGCCACTGCTGTTCTGCTTACGCTAGAGTCACTACTGCCAGTTATCTGTTTTGATAACTCATTACCAACTAAGCCGCACGAAACGGCTTTATTTAAAGACATAATGTTTTCCTTTTAGTTAAGTATCACGAGCACCAGAATGGCGCTGTTAGGGTTTATAGCTCTAGTTCTTCAAAGTCTTTGTCTATTTCCTCCTGTGTTATGCCTATGTAACGAAGTGTGGTTGCTTCGGAGCTATGGCGGAGCATTTTCATTACTCGGGCGATGTCATGGGTTTTCTGATACAAGTGATAACCGCGTGTTTTACGCATTGAGTGAGTCCCCAAATGAATATTTAGTTCTTCACCTACTAACGCAAATGCTTTTGTGACAGCTCTGCGTGATAGCGGTCTAGGCTTTGAATTAATCGCTTGTTGATTGCGGTATGATTGAAATAAGTAGATGTGGTGTGGATGAGTTAGTTTAATTTCGTTGATCAAGGTAAGCGCCTTATCATTTAGCTTTATTTCAGCTAATTTCGAGGTCTTTGACTCATAAATAATCAACCTATTGTTACTTATGTCAGTAAACTTCACTGCAAGTAAGTCAGATATTCTAAGCGCGAGATTTAAGCCAATATTCCATATCTGGCTCATTTGTCTTGAGCAACGCTTTTCTAGTAAATAGCTAACGAGCCTTACTGTATCAAGATCTTTAACTGCTTGTACTTCAGCCATAAAAACCTCCCTTTACTCAGTAGTAACAGTTACCTGATAACAACCTGTGTTGTAGTACTCAACAAAGTTTGAAATGAATAGGTCTAATAGCTCTTTACCTTCCTTAGCGTTCAACCAACCAGCTAAAAAGTGATAAACCTGCTTAATGCTGAAGCACACATCAATTTCTTTTATCAGTTCAGGGGTATGACGGCCCTGATACGAGAAGTCAGTAATATAAATAAGCTGCCAGCTGGTGGCCTTCTTTTCTAACCTAACCTCTACAGGGTGAAAGCCTCCAGCTTCAGGGCTGTAATCTGGATCTCTAAAGTTAAGTGTAACCGCCTTAGCTGTTCCTACAGAATCACCTCTATTAGCAACTGCGCTTACAATCACACTAATAAAAGAGTTAGGCACTTTTAAGCCTGCTACTTGCTCTATTTTTAACGCCATATTTAACTCCTTTTAAATTAAACCATGTTCAGCAAATGAATACGTGCTCTCGCCAATGATGATGTGATCAAGCACTGATACATCAATTAGGTTAAGTGCCTGTTGAAGCTTGGTAGTAATAAGCTTGTCTGCTTGAGATGGGGTAGTAACGCCGGAAGGGTGGTTATGCGCTAGGATAACGGATGCAGCATTAAGCTCCAGCACCTCTTTAACGACTTCTCTAGGGTAAACACTAGCTGCGTTAATAGTGCCTCTAAATAGCTCTTTAAACTCCAGTATGCGGTTCTGGCTATCTAAAAAAAGTACAGCAAAAACTTCATGCTCATGTATTGCTAGTTTATGTTTTAAGTACTCTGCGCAATCATTAGGGCTATTTAAAACCCCATCACGAAACTGCTTCTGAGCGATGATGTAGGCAGCAGCTTCTAGTATCTGTTTATCATTTACCGGATGCTTAAATTCATATAACGACTGTTGACCTTGCATTATTAATTCCTCTTAAGTGGTTTATGCAAGTTAGTGATGTATATGTGTAAGTTTTTCATTTGAGAGACATAAAAAAATACTGGCCCCGGAAAGGTTATGTACTAATAACCAACCGGAGAAATTCCATGCGTTTAATTAAACTGAAAGAAGTGATGGCAAAAACATCACTGGGTCATTCGAGTATCTATAAATTTATTTCTGAGGGTACTTTCCCTAAGCAAGTATCGTTAGGGGCTAAGTCAGTGGCTTGGGTTGAGTCAGAAGTGGATGATTGGATAATGGAGAGGATAGGTAAACGATAAGAGAGTTAAGTCGTTTATATCTCTAAGTAGCAGATTAGTTATAGAAAATTTATGGTAGTATAACTTTCATTGATGGTAAGTGAATTAGAGTCAACGCTGACTCTAATTCACTTACTAAAATGTGCAGATAAAAGATAATATGCCTTAAGGGAATTTATTGATGACAAGTTTACAACAACGTGCAGAACTTCAACGCCAGATATGGGCTATTGCCAACGATGTACGTGGCTCAGTGGATGGTTGGGATTTTAAACAATATGTATTGGGTACGCTGTTCTACCGTTTTATCAGTGAAAACTTTGTCAACTATATTACTGGCGGTGATGAGAGTGTTAACTACGCAGCCATGTCTGACGATGATGAAAACATTCTGGCTGCTAAAGATGATGCAGTTCGCACTAAAGGATATTTTATCCTTCCTAGCCAGTTGTTCAGCAATGTGGCGGCTAATGCACACAAAAACGAAAATTTAAATACGGATTTGGCAGCAATTTTTGCGGCAATCGAAAACTCAGCCAATGGCTATGATTCAGAAAAAGACATCAAAGGCTTGTTTGCGGATTTTGATACCACCAGCAATCGTTTAGGTAATACGGTTACTGCAAAAAACGATCGTTTAGCAAAGGTATTAAAACGAGTGTCTGAGCTTTCTTTCGGTGAGTTTGAAGACAACCAAATAGACTTGTTTGGGGATGCCTACGAATTCCTGATTTCAAACTATGCCGCCAATGCGGGTAAATCCGGTGGCGAATTTTTCACCCCTCAGCACGTTTCAAAATTGATCGCGCAGTTGGCCATGCACGGCCAAACCAGTGTGAATAAAATCTATGACCCTGCGGCGGGTTCCGGTTCATTGCTCTTACAAGCCAAAAAGCACTTTGATGCGCATATCATTGAGGATGGTTTTTTTGGTCAAGAGCTCAACCACACCACCTACAACTTGGCGCGCATGAACATGTTTTTGCACAACATTAACTACGACAAGTTTAATATTCAGTTGGGTGACACCTTAATCGAACCACACTTTTTAGATGACAAACCCTTTGATGCCATTGTCTCTAACCCGCCTTATTCAGTGAAATGGATTGGTAGCGACGACCCAACCCTAATCAACGACGACCGTTTTGCGCCCGCTGGCGTACTTGCGCCTAAATCAAAAGCCGACTTTGCCTTTGTGCTGCATGCGCTCAGTTATCTTTCACCAAGAGGCCGTGCAGCTATTGTTTGCTTCCCCGGTATTTTTTACCGTGGCGGCGCTGAGCAAAAAATTCGTCAGTACTTGGTTGATAACAACTATGTTGAAACCGTGATCTCACTGGCACCTAACCTGTTCTTTGGCACCACTATCGCGGTAAATATTTTAGTGCTGTCTAAACATAAAGCCGATACCACCACCCAGTTTATCGACGCTAGCGGCCTGTTTAAAAAAGAAACCAATAACAACGTGCTGACTGATCTGCATATTGCAGACATAATGAAAGTGTTTGCCAACAAAGAGAACGTGGATCACTTTGCTAAATCCGTTGATTTGGACGTCATAGCAGGCAACAGCTACAACCTTTCGGTGAGCAGTTATGTTGAAGCCAAAGACAATCGTGAGATGGTAGATATTGCAGAGCTTAATGCCGAACTTAAAACCACTGTTGCTAAAATTACTCAACTTCGCAGTGATATTGACGCCATTGTGGCAGAGATTGAAGGTGAGGAGCTTGAAGCATGAGTCATTTAAGCTACATAGAGAAGCTGCTGGATGGAGTTGAGGTGGTGTGGCTGCCACTAGGTGAAATTGGCCAATTCATACGCGGTAATGGTTTGCAGAAAAAGGACTTCATCGAAACGGGGTTTCCAGCCATTCATTACGGTCAGATTTATACTAAATACGGTTTATCGGCAGATGAAACTTTTACCTATATATCAGAAGAGCTAGCGAAAAAATTAAGAAAAGCGGAAAGGAACGACCTCTTGCTTGCCACAACTTCAGAAAATGACGATGACGTTGTGAAACCTCTTGCATGGCTAGGGAATCAATCCGCAATTTCTGGCGATATGATGCTATTCCGACACGAGCAAAATGTTAAGTATTTAGCTCACTATTTTTTAACGGAAGCATTTCAAGCTCAGAAGAGAAAATACATTACAGGGGCTAAGGTTCGTAGAGTTTCTAGCGGTGATTTGTCAAAAATAGTAGTCCCCATCCCATGCCCAGATAACCCAGAAAAATCGCTGGCAATACAAGCTGAAATTGTGCGCATTCTGGACGCATTTAGCGCCATGACCGCCGAGCTGACCGCCGAGCTTAACATGCGGAAAAAACAATACAACTACTACCGCGACCAGTTGCTAAGTTTTGACCTGTCTGCCGATCACGCAGGAGAGGGTGAAGTTGAGTGGAAGACGTTAGGTGATGTTACTAAAAAATGGTATTCAGGTGGAACACCTAAGGCCGGCAATCCAGAATTTTACGAAGACGGTGATATACCATGGCTTAGAACTCAGGAAGTAAAGTTTGCTGATATTTTCGACACAGATGTAAAAGTAACTCCAGCTGCTTTGCAAAACTCATCAGCCAAATGGATACCTGAAAACTGCGTGATAATTGCTATCTCTGGAGCAACTGCTGGAAGATCAGCAATTAATAAGATTCCACTAACAACAAATCAGCACTGTGGATGTTTGGAAATCGACGATAAAAAAGCCCTATACCGATACGTCTTTCATTGGGTTAGTTTCAATTATGAAAACATAAAAGCTCTAGGACAAGGTGCAAGAGGAGATCTAAATTCGACAATCATTAAGAACTTTAGGTTACCTGTTCCTTATGCAAATGATCCTGCGAAATCATTGGCCGAGCAGGCGCGAATTGTAGCGATATTGGATAAATTCGATACCTTAACAACTTCGCTGCAAAAAGGTCTCCCCCGCGAAATCGAGTTACGCCAAAAGCAATACGAGTATTATCGTGACCTGTTGTTGAGCTTCCCTGCCTGTCCGGCAGGCGGGCCTAAATCTGAAGAGGTAGCCTAATGGCCTATCAACCACCGTTTACGATTACGACCGAGATTCTTAACTTGGTGGCGCAAATCAGCCAGCAGGTGGGTGAATTAAATGCCAGTCAGCTCAATGCCTCGCCGCAACTGCGCAAGCAAAACCGCATAAAAACCATTACCGGCACGTTGGCGATAGAAGGCAATACGTTAACCGAAGAACAGATCACAGCCATTGTTGAGGGGAAGCCCGTGTTAGGCAGCGTGCGCGAGTTAGCCGAAGTAAAAGGTGCGATAGCGGCTTATGATGCCCTGCCTACATTCACACCGAGCGCCATTAATGATTTACTCACGGCCCACGGTTTAATGCTGTCAGATATTCTTGTAAATGCGGGTGAGTTTCGTAGTAAAGGCGTGGGTATCCATAAGGGTGGTGTGGTGCACCATGTTGCGCCGCCAGCTCATCAGGTTTCTGGTTTAATGGCTGATTTAATTCAATGGCTCAAGCAAACAAAAGATCACCCATTGATTGCCAGTTGTGTATTTCATTACGAATTCGAGTTTATTCACCCCTTTGCCGATGGTAACGGTCGTATGGGGCGGTTATGGCAAACGCTGATTTTGTCCAAGTGGCATCCGTTATTTTTATCTTTACCGCTTGAAAGTGTGATTAAAGATCATCAACAAGATTATTATCACGCACTGGAACAAGCAGATAACCAAGCGGATAGCACGCCGTTTATTCATTTTATGTTGTCGGTTATTCAGCAAACACTCGCACAAAACGCCTCTGTAAATGCCCCTCTAAGGGAGGGTGAAAACGCCCCTGTAAATACTCCAGTCAATTTAACGGGACTTAAAACACCGGAGGCTATTTTAGCATTGCTCAGTAATACGCCCGAGCTGACCCGGCAACAACTCGCCGATACCTTGAATAAAGACGTGAGAACCATTGGCCGTGCCATTAGCAAGCTGCAAAAAGAAGGTAAATTAACCCGAGTAGGCTCAGATAAAACCGGCCACTGGCAAGTTACTTCATAATGCGATGCTGTGGCTATTTCCATTTTGGAAAACACCACTGCTAACCAAAAGAAAAGGATGTAAACGAATGACGACGTATAAAACGGTGGCAGAATCGAATAACTTTATTGTGTTAGATAAATACACTAAAGACTGGCAAGTTAATGAAAGTTTTCAAAGCGAAGGTGATTTAGAGCGTGAACTGATCCAGGACCTAAGCAACCAGGGCTATGAGTATTTGCCTGCTCTGACGACACCCGATGCCATGCTGGTGAATGTGCGTAAACAATTACAAGCCCTCAACAAGGTCGAGTTTACTGATGCCGAGTGGGCTCGTTTTTGCGAGCAATACTTAAACACCCCAAGCGATAATATTCTTGATAAAACTCGCAAGGTGCACAGTGACTATATCTTCGATTTTGTCTTTGATGATGGCCATATAGAAAACATCTACCTGTTCGACAAGAAGACCATTGCTCGTAACAAAGTGCAGGTGATTAAGCAGTTTGAGCAAACGGGAAGGCATGCCAACCGTTACGATGTGACGATTTTGGTCAATGGTTTGCCTTTGGTGCAAATTGAACTTAAAAAGCGTGGTGTGGCGATCCGTGAGGCATTTAATCAAATTCATAGGTACAGCAAAGAGAGCTTTAATAGCGAGAACTCGTTGTACAAGTTCTTGCAGCTGTTTGTGATCTCTAATGGCACCGACACGCGCTATTTTGCCAACACGACCAAGCGTGACAAAAACAGCTTCGACTTTACGATGAACTGGGCTAAGTCAGACAATACGCTGATCAAGGATTTAAAAGACTTTACGGCGACTTTTTTCCAGAAAGAGACCCTGCTTGAAGTGATCTTGCGTTACTCTGTGTTTGACGTAAGCAATACCTTACTTGTAATGCGCCCCTACCAGATTGCCGCTACAGAGCGCATTTTATGGAAGATTAAGAGCGCATTTAACGCTAAAAATTGGAGCAACACCGAGAGCGGCGGATACATTTGGCACACTACCGGTTCAGGCAAAACACTAACCAGCTTTAAAGCGGCACGATTGGCCACCGATTTAGACTGTGTAGATAAAGTCTTTTTTGTGGTTGACAGAAAAGACCTCGACTATCAGACCATGAAAGAGTATCAGCGGTTCTCGCCTGATAGTGTGAACGGTTCAGACAGTACCGCAGGGCTTAAGAGTAACCTGGATAAAGACGATAACAAGATTGTCGTCACCACAATCCAAAAGCTCAATAACTTAATCAAAAGTGAAAGCGATTTAGCTATTTACAACAAGCAGATTGTCTTTATTTTTGATGAGTGTCATCGAAGCCAGTTCGGTGAAGCGCAGAAAAACCTGAAGAAGAAATTCAAAAAGTACTACCAGTTTGGCTTTACCGGTACGCCAATTTTCCCTGAAAACGCCTTGGGTGCTGAAACCACGGGCAGCGTGTTTGGCCAGCAGTTGCACACGTATGTGATCACTGATGCCATTCGTGATGAAAAAGTACTCAAGTTCAAAGTGGACTATAACGATGTTCGTCCGCAATTTAAGAGCATTGAGACTGAGCAGGATGAAAAGAAGCTCAGTGCCGCAGAGAACAAGAAAGCGTTCTTACACCCGATGCGCATTCGTGAAATCTCGCAGTATATTCTGAGCCATTTTAACCAGAAAACGCATCGAGCCTATTCTGGCGCCAAAGGGTTTAACGCCATGTTTGCGGTAAGTAGTGTTGATGCGGCGAAAGCGTACTATGAAACCTTCAAAACATTGCAGGCCGAGGCCGAAAATGGACCCACGAGTAAGCCTCTGCGCATAGCGACTATCTTCTCATTTGCTGCCAATGAAGAGCAGGACGCCATTGGTGATATTTTAGATGAGAGTTTTGAAGTAAGTAGCATGAACAGCAGCGCAAAAGAGTTTTTGAGCG
Source organism: Pseudoalteromonas sp. Ps84H-4 (assembly GCF_024124645.1). Taxonomy (NCBI): domain Bacteria; kingdom Pseudomonadati; phylum Pseudomonadota; class Gammaproteobacteria; order Alteromonadales; family Pseudoalteromonadaceae; genus Pseudoalteromonas; species Pseudoalteromonas sp. Ps84H-4. Next base: position 27,917 of record NZ_JAMXSK010000034.1, read on the forward strand.
CCGCGATTAACGATTACAACGCCATGTTTAAATCTAACTATGGCGTGGACAGTAATGGCTTTCAGAATTATTACCGTGACCTTGCCCAGCGAGTGAAGAATCAAGAAATAGATCTGCTCATCGTGGTCGGTATGTTTTTAACGGGCTTTGATGCACCAACGCTCAATACTTTGTTTGTTGACAAAAATTTGCGCTATCACGGCTTGATGCAGGCGTTTTCTCGTACCAATCGCATTTATGATGCAACGAAGACCTTTGGCAATATTGTTACCTTCCGGGACTTGGAACAGGCAACCATTGATGCAATTACCCTTTTCGGTGACAAAAACACCAAAAACGTGGTGTTGGAGAAGAGTTATAAAGAATATATGGAAGGCTTTAACGATATTGTTACTGGTCAAGTTCGTCGTGGTTTTGTTGATATCGTAAAAGAGCTGCAAGAACGCTTTCCTAATCCTGAAAATATTGAGAAAGAACAAGATAAAAAAGAATTTGCCAAGCTGTTTGGTGAATACCTAAAAGCAGAAAATATTTTACAAAACTACGATGAATTTGCAGGCTTGAAAGCACTGCAAAGCCTAGATACCAGTGATGAACAAGCTGTTGAAGAGTTCAAGTCAAAGTACTATCTGGATGATGCTGACATTGAGGCAATGCAAACCATCGATATGCCAAGTGAGCGTGCTATTCAAGATTATCGCTCTACCTATAACGATACCCGTGACTGGTTACGCCGCCAAAAGCAGGGGGAAGAAAAGGATAATTCCACTGTTGATTGGGGGGATGTGGTCTTTGAAATTGATTTGCTTAAATCTCAAGAAATCAACCTCGATTATATTCTTGAACTGATTTTTGATCACAATAAGAAGAACAAGAGCAAAGAGGGCTTGATTGAAGAAGTTCGTCGTATGATCCGCAGTAGCCTTGGCAATAGAGCGAAAGAGGGTTTAGTCGTTGATTTTATTAACCAGACAAACCTGGATGAGATAAATGATAAAGCCAGCATTATCGACGCCTTCTTCAAGTTCGCACAGGCAGAGCAGAAGCGCGAAGCTGATGCCATTATCGCCTCTGAAAAGCTCAATATCGATGCTGCCAAGCGCTATATTGCCTCATCACTCAAACGTGAGTACGCTTCTGAAAATGGCACTGCGCTAAATGAGGCTCTGCCAAAACTTAGCCCATTGAATCCACAGTACCGAACACAGAAGCGGACGGTTTTTCAGAAAATTGCCGCTTTTGTTGAAAAGTTTAAAGGTGTTGGGGGGCAGGTTTAAATGACATTTTCTATACTAGTCAGAACGGTTTAAGCCTATACAGCGAAGAGTAAATGGCTTAAGGCGTTCATAATCCTTTTAAGGACTGTTGCTTGGGAGTTTAAACTCTTTGAGTAAATCATAGTTAAACTAAATTGTATTCACAAAGAGTCTGTTACAGGTTCTTAAATGGCATGTTTTAAGGGAAGCAGCACTTCCCTTAAAAAACTAAAAATTAACCCCTCGTAAGTACATGGCTTTATGCTTTGGCGAGTTTACCTTCAATTATCCATTCCTCGCGGTTTTGAATCCATACACCTCTCACGATACAATCTCCAAAATCATCAATTTCTACTTTATTAAATTTAATACTTGCATATTCCTCATCATCATTAAAATCCAAGTATCTAACAGGTAATTTAGAGGCAAAGTAAAAACCTCCTTCAGCATTATTCCAGATAGACCTACCCGAACATTTGAATTTTCCGTCGTCATCTTTACCCTCAAAAGAAAAAATAACCTCTTCATATTGCACTAGTACGAGTGAATTAACATCTAATTGCCATTCTCCATTTTCTACTTCTAAATAACCAGAGAATTGAAAATCCTTAGTTGATATATTAGTTATAGGTACATTCTGCTCAAGAAATTTTTCAAGTCTGCCTTGGTTGATATCCATCTTTGGGGCAGTGAACAAATTACATTTATCTGATGAGATTGAAGTGAAATTGAAAGTGGGCTCAATCTTTTTAGGGCCTTTTCTTTTTTGAAGTTCAAAAATGACAGTTAATGGGGAGGTTCTACCTCTTGATAATGAGTTTATTACTGCTTCAAAAAAATCATTATCTTTCTGCCCATATTTCAAGATGATGACTTTTAAATTAGTTAATTCCATTAGCCAATATTGAAAAGAACTTAAGTCTTCAATGAAAAGCTGACAATTCGTAAAGTTTAACCTCAGGAAGGCGTTGTTTCCTAAAAGTTTGAACTATCTTGCCAGCCTGTGATCAGATCATCTATATCCTACTAGCCCGTGCAACAACAATGAGCAAAATCACAAACTGGTCTCACTATAATCAAGCCCTCGTTAACCGCGGTAATATTCGCTTCTGGTTTGACGAAAAAGCAACGCGTCATTGGTATAACGAATG
>NZ_JAMXSK010000035.1:0-29467 GCF_024124645.1 Pseudoalteromonas sp. Ps84H-4
ACCACAGCGTAGCTCGTTTTTCTTATTAGATTATTTCTAACAAACTTGTTAACTAATTACCAGTGTTATTAAAATTTAGGAGTTCTCGCTTTTACCTCAGGATAAAAACGAGCGATTGGGTCGTTTTTCTGACTATGCAAGCAATATATTTTGACAAAATAGAAAAGCAATTGCGGACGTTCGAAGCCCGCTTTTTTGAGAAATTCGCCAAACACGTCTTGGGGCAGAAACAAGTTAGCTTTTTCATCTGTCCGCTTTTTAAAATCAGACAAAATAGTACCGCGCGATCTAAACTTTATGTTACATAACACCCTTATTGCTCAATTACTTGTACTATTTTCTTTTCTGCTTCCTTCATAGTTTAAACTAACGTCTTTCTCAAAAAGCATTATTTAACGCAGCGGCTGCTGTTTCGTATTTATAACATTAATCAGCTGTCACTTACCTCAATTAGTCTTTACACTCAAAACCTTTAGAGTCGACTTTGGCGATGTTGTCTTTATTACCACACTCTTTAATTGCCATTTCAGTGTGATTGCGCTCATTGTATTGTTTAGCAATGGCGCCAAGGCTTAGCAAAATTACTACAGCTATCACTATTTTTTTAAATTTAGACATAAACATTCCTTTGAAAACAGACTACTTAAAACACAACGATTTTGCTCTTTTGATGGGGCATAGAGGCTCACATTACCAGTTGCTTAAGACGTAAAAGGTAATAGAACAAAGAAAAATACTATTAGTCATTTTTATAAGCTTCCTTGTTGTTTTTAATATTCAATTAAAATACACAGAAGCTCGATTCCTTCGATTGTCTTTTACAAGATAAAGTGCTTCATCTTCATTTTTAATTATTTTTTCTAAGTATTTCAAGTTAAAAATGATTTTTGCATATCATGCTTTTAATGAGGCTAAGCAAAAATATCCACCGCAAACTAACTCAGAGCAAAGATTTATTTGGTACAATCAGCCTTTGATATGGCTAACAGATAGGTTTTCCTTAATGCATCCGCGAAATCGCCACTTAAATGGCTACGACTTTACTTTGCTATGCAAAGATACTCCTGCCCTAACACCTTATATAACGCAAACTCCAGCGGGCACTGATACCATTGATTTCACCAATGCATTAGCGGTTAAAACCCTCAACCAAGCGTTATTAAAAAGCCATTATAAAATCGATTTTTGGGATTTGCCCGACAACTACCTTTGCCCTCCTGTTCCTGGCAGAGTGGATTACATTCATCACTTGGCCGATTTATTAGCAAGCGATAACCAAGGTCATATTCCTACGGGTAAGCAAGTAAAAGTGCTTGATGTAGGCACGGGTGCAAATGTGATTTACCCGCTTACGGGTAATCACGAATATGGCTGGCACTTCACGGGCTCAGATATTGATGCTTTGTCTGTTAAAATTGCCAAACAAATCGTGCAATTCAACCGCCTTAAAATTAATGTTAAGCAGCAAAACAACGCCGATAAAATGTTTACGGGCGTGATATCGAATAAAGATGTCTTTCACCTAACTTTATGCAACCCACCGTTTCATGCCAGCGAGCAACAGGCCAAAGCAGGTACTGAGCGCAAATGGAATAACCTAAACAAAGCGCCACAAAAAGCGCTTAATTTTGGTGGCCGCCAAAACGAGCTTTGGTGTGAAGGCGGTGAGCGCGAGTTTATCAGCAAAATGTGCATTGAGAGCCAAGAGTTTGCAGAGCAATGTATTTGGTTTACATCGCTTGTTTCTAAGTCTGACACTTTACCGCATATAAAAAAGTTACTTAGCACACTTGATGTGAAAGACGTAAAAGTTATAAAAATGGCACAAGGCCAAAAAATAAGCCGCTTTATTGCTTGGAGCTATTTTGACCAAGCCGACCGCGAAGCCATTCTTAACGAACTAATATAAGGACAATAAAATGATCGACTTTCGTTCAGACACAGTTACAAAACCAACAGCAGCTATGCGCGCGGTCATGAATGACGCCCCAGTAGGCGACGACGTTTATGGTGACGACCCAAGCGTTAATCGGCTTGAACAATATGCTGTTGAGCGCCATGGCTTCGAAAGTGCTCTTTATTGTAGCTCTGGCACGCAAGCAAACTTACTAGCATTGATGGCACATTGTGAACGTGGCGACGAATACATTTGTGGTCAACAAGCACATAACTACAAATTTGAGGGTGGCGGTGCTGCTGTATTGGGGTCTATTCAACCACAACCAATTGAAAATAATGCCGATGGCAGCATAGATTTAAACAAAGTTGTGGCTGCAATTAAAGCTGATGACTTTCACTTTGCTAAAACCAAACTACTTAGCTTAGAAAACACCATTGGCGGCAAAGTTCTCCCGCTAAGTTATCTTAAACAAGCCAGAGAGTGTGTTGATAAACACAACCTTGCTCTGCACTTAGACGGTGCCCGCGTATATAACGCTGCGGTTAAGTTAGGTGTTGATATCACTGAAATCACCCAGTATTTTGATTCTGTATCTATTTGCTTATCAAAAGGACTCGGTGCGCCGGTTGGCTCACTATTATTAGGTAGCAAAGCATTGATAGATAAAGCGCGCCGCTGGCGAAAAGTACTTGGCGGTGGTATGCGCCAAGCGGGTATGCTTGCAGCTGCAGGCCAGTATGCACTTGAGCATCACGTAACAAGGCTTGCTGAGGATCACGATAACGCGGCGTATTTAGCTGAACAGTTAAACACGTTAGCTGGTTTTGATACGTCAACTTTTCAAATCGATACCAACATTGTTTACGCAAATGTTGCCGAACATATCGATTTAAAAGCAGTGGCACATGCGTTAAAAGAGCAAAACATGCTGTTTTCACCGGGTAAACCACTGCGATTAGTGACCCATTTAGGCGTCACTAAGCAAGATATTGATAGCTTTATCTCGGCATTAGCGGCCGAGATTTAACGCTTCTTTGTAATGTTTGCGGCACACCGATACATATCGGTCGTTGCCGCCAATTTCTACCTGATTACCGTCTGCAATCGCTTTGCCATGCTCATCAGTACGCAATACATGATTAGCTTTACGTCCGCAATGACACACCGTTTTTAACTCAATAAGTTTGTCAGCCCAGGCAAGTAAATATTGTGAGCCACTAAATAACTCACCCCTAAAGTCGTTACGTAAGCCATAACACAGCACCGGAATACCAAGCTCATCAACCACATCTGTTAATTGCATTACTTGCTCTTTTGATAAGAACTGGCACTCATCAACTAAAATACAATGGCGCTTTTGCTCTGCGTTTAATGATTTGATCAATTCAAATACATCGATATCAGCATCAAAAATATGGGCATCAGCTTGTAAACCAATTCGTGAAGACACCTTGCCAACACCTGCTCTATCATCAATAGCCGCAGTTAAAATAACTGGTTCCATACCACGCTCGCGGTAGTTAAATGCAGATTGTAAAAGTGTGGTGGATTTGCCTGCATTCATTGCAGAATAATAAAAGTACAGCTGTGCCATGATGTTGCCCAAATTTTAAAGTCGCAATATGCTACCCTAATCGCGCGGCAACATCATCTATTACCTTACTCTTATTACTTGAAACCTTGTCCCAGTAAAATTACTGTTTTATAACAAGCCTTCGTGTTTCAGTAACCACTCTTTTCTTTCAAGGCCACCCGCATAGCCTGTGAGTTTACCGTTTGCGCCAATAATCCGATGGCATGGCACAATAATACTAATGGGGTTTTTACCATTTGCAGCCCCCACTGCACGCACCGCTTTTGGGTTATTAATGGCAATTGCAATATCTTGGTAACTTCTGCTTTGTCCAAACTCAACATCAATCAGTGCACGCCATACTTGCTTTTGAAACTGGGTACCTTGGGTATCTAGCGGAACAGTAAAACGCGTACGCTCGCCGTTAAAGTATTCATTTAGCTCACTTATACATATTAAAATGGGTGTAAGGGTGTGCTCATCAACAGCCTCTGTTTGCATTGCAACCACCGGGTAAAAGCCAACGTAACTGATGCCTTTTGACGTACTTTGAATGGTAATATCGCCAATCGGGCTTGGCATAATAACTTGTTGCATACTCATAATTGTTGCCATAGTTGAAAAGTTAAATAAGAGCGAAATGGCGCACAGTGCTCGCTATTAAATTCGCTTATTCCAGCGAGGGCTTTTTTAACCCCTAAGTCGCCTGCCAATAAAATATCGGGGTGGCTTTGACCGCGTAGTTTGGCGTAATTAACTGTCCATGGGCCAATGCCTTTGAGCTCTAACCAATTATCAAGCTCTTGATTATCTGGGTTTTGCTGACAATAAGCACTTAAACGACGTAGCGCATCTTTGCGTGATTGTGGCATTTTAAAAAAATCGAGTTCAGAATTGGCAACCCATTCAGGGCTTGGAAAATAGTGGTTATTACTTTGCTGATTAAACTCATTTACAAGCTGTGTTACTAGGTTATGAGCCGCTGTAACACTTACCTGCTGGCCAAGTACCGCACGAATACCGGCTTCATACTCAGACCAAATTCCCGGCAAACGAAGCCCAACACAAAGCGGCATTGCGCCTTTTAGCTCTGCATTTAAATGCTGTTCAATAGTGTGCGTGTCGGCATCTAAATCAAGCACTCGGCGAATGTTATGGATCACTTGCTGTAAATAGCGGGTGTTATCGATATCAATAACCACTTTAAAATGATTTTTATGCTCAACAAAATGCGCTGTGAATTGCCCTTGGCAATATTTGTCTTTAAAAGTGCGACCATAGCTCGTTGCGCTTAGCCATTCTAAACCACTAATTAAGCGGCGCTGTAAAAAGTCATGGAGTGCTTGCCAGTTATAAGGCGGCCTAAATGCTAGTGTTAAAGTTAATGTTGATGCTGGTTTTTTATCTGACTTGCGTAACTTTGACGGGGCGATATTTAACTGCTTTAAAAAAGCATCATTAAAACGACGAATACTATTAAAGCCTGCCGCAAATGCGATATCAGCTACCGACAAATCAGTTTGTTGTAATAGCTGCTTGGCAAAATTGCATTGGTTAAATAATCGATATTGGGTGATCGACAGTCCAAAATGTTGGTTAAACAAACGGCGTAAATAGCGGCTCGACACCCCTAGCCTGTCTGCTAAAACCTCACAGTCGTAAGCCTCGCCTTTATCAATCAGTTGTTTTGCGCGTAATGCGGTTGTTTTAGTACCTAGCCAAGCTGGGCTATTCGGAGCACTGTCTGGGCGACAGCGAATGCAGGGTCGAAAACCATCTTGCGCAGCCAAGTGCGCATATTGATAATACTCAACGTTCTTTTCTTGTGCCGTTGGTGCAGGGCAAATTGGTCTGCAATAAATGCCAGTGCTTTTTACAGCAACAAAGAACACCCCATCAAAGCGTGGGTCGCGGCTTTGCCTTGCAGTTTGCCATTGTTGGCTAGTCATAATTATTCTCGTTACACGCTAATACCGTTAGCTTAACTGAATATTATTTTTTGACTAGCCAGTTTCGGACCTTAACTATTTTTTAATTGCGGCTAAATATCGGCGCTCAACTTCCGGCCAATTGATCACTTCGTAAAATGCCGCAATATATTCAGGACGACGATTTTGATACTTCAAGTAATATGCATGCTCCCACACATCAAGCCCTAAAATAGGCGTGTGATTTTGCATTAGTGGGCTATCTTGATTAAGGCTACTTTCAACAACCAACTGGTTATTATCATCAACACATAACCACGCCCAGCCACTGCCAAAGCGGCTTACCGCTGCATTAGTAAATTGCTCTTTAAACTCATCAAAGCTACCAAATGTATCAACAATGGCTGCATATAACTCTGCACTTGGCATACCGCCGCCATTAGGTGACATAACTTGCCAAAATAATGAGTGATTATGATGGCCACCCACATGCTCTTGCACTGCTTTTTGTAATGACTCAGGCATTGATGAAATAGTGCGGAGTAATGTTTCAGCATCTTGCTCTGAATAATGGCTGCCCTCTAGTGCAGCATTCGCTTTATTGATATAGGTTTGATGATGCAAGGTGTGATGAATTTCCATGGTTTTCGCATCAATGTGCGGTTCAAGTGCATCATAGTCATACGCTAAATCGGGTAATGTAAAAGGCATACTGATTCCTTATCGTTAATGTAATAACTGCGTTTTGCGGGGATGGTCAGCTAATAGCTGATTGATTCGGTTAATAAGTGCCGGAAATGCCGATGCCATGCTGGCAAACTTAACCAGTTCATAATAGGTTTTATGGTGATGGTGCAGCACCAAGGTGCGAACCTGTTGCTCTGGGTGATTCAAAAGCACGCTTAATCGTTGATGAGCATGGCAAAGCCAGGTGCAGGCTCTATCGGGTTTTTGCATTACTTTAAAGGTGTCGGCAAGATTCAAAGTGGCAACGACAAATGCTGCAATACAATGTTCTAACGAGCGAGTTACCGACTGGTTGATTGGGATATTAGAAAATTGCGCCAGAAGCGTTTCGGCGCAGCTGCTGGCAACCGTGTAATGATCACGCGCAGTAATAAGCTCGCCAGATTCAAATGCTAAGTTGCCTTGATAAATTGCACTTTGCCAAGGGGCAAGCGCATCATCAATGGCGTTTGCAGTTAAAGGTGTGTGGCGTGTTGTTTGAGTCATAAAAATCACCTGCACTTATACCAATCTTTGTATGTGTATTTAAACTACACACAGAAAAGGTTAAATGCAAATGATTTTTATTTATATTGGTATTTATTAGTTTTAAGCTATATCAAAATTACTTATTGATGCGCAAAGTCGATAAGCTCTTGGCCTGTTAGGCGGTAAATAATCCATTCGTTTTGTGGTTTAGCACCAATGCTGTCGTAAAAATCAATGGCTGGTTTATTCCAATCAAGTACCACCCACTCAAAACGACCACAATCTTTTTCGAGTGCTTGCTTAGCTAGATATTGCATAATTTGCTTACCAGCACCTTTACCACGACTATCAGCACTGACGTAAAGATCTTCTAAATACAAACCATTTTTGCCAAGCCATGTAGAGTAATTATAAAAATACACTGCAAAACCAATTGGCGTGTCGCCCTCTAAACAAATAACACTATGAGCCGTAGCACCTTCACTGAATAACGTTTTTAAAATAGCTTGCTCGTCTGTTTTAACTGCGTCGGGTTCTTTTTCGTAGATAGCAAGTTCGGTAATAAAATGTAGGATTGTTGCAGCATCACTCGCGACTGCCGGACGAATTGTAATTGCGTTACTCACTCTGTATTCCTTTTTTACATCATTATTTTAACGCCCAGTTTATAAGGGCTTTAGTATGGTGTAAACGCCCTTTACAGAAATACACGGCATTAAAAAAGGGGCTACTAAGAGTTAGCCCCATTTTGCTTTATTTACTCATCGACTTATAAAGTACCGGCAGTACAAACAAAGTTAAGAATGTTGCACTGACCAAGCCGCCAACAATAACCGTTGCAAGTGGCTTTTGTATTTCAGCCCCTATGCCTGTGCTTAGTAACATCGGGATAAGCCCAAGCATTGAAGTAAGCGCAGTCATTAGTACGGGTCTGAGCCGTGAAACAGCCCCTTCAAATACCGCTTTATCTTTGCTATCGCCGTGACCCACTCGGTGATTAATGCTTTCAACCATCACCACACCATTCAATACAGCAACACCAAACAGCGTAATAAACCCTACAGAACTAGGTACAGATAAGTATTGCCCAGAGACATACAATGCAATCACCCCACCAATTACAGCGAGAGGAACATTGACAAGAATAAGCACCACTTGCGATAAGTTACTAAAGGCAAAATAAAGCAATAACGCGATGAGTAATAAGGCCACTGGCACCACTATCATTAGCCGCTTTTGTGCCCGTTGTTGGTTTTCGAACTGGCCGCCAATCGCCACGCTGTAACCACTTGGTAACTGCACTTTATCAGCAATCGCAGTACGTATATCCGCAACCACAGAGCCCATATCACGCCCCTGTACATTCGCTTGAATGACTATGCGTCTTTGTACATCATCGCGACGAACTTGCGGAGCGCCAGACTCAATCTGTACATCGGCTACATCACCTACCCTAACAATGGCACCCGCGGGGGTTTGCAGTCGAAGATCAGCAATCACATTTGGGTTTTGGCGAAAGCTTTTTGCTATACGCACATAAATATCATAGCGCTCATTGGCATTAATAATTTGCCCTGCTGATTGCCCACCAATACCGTGCTGGACTACATCCATTAGATCAGCCACCGATAAACCAAAACGCGATAACGCCAAACGATTAGGTTTAACTATCAGCTGTGCTTCGCCGCCTATTTGCTCCATCGCGACATCTTTAGCGCCAGGTATTTGCTGAACTAGCTGCTCAATTTGTTGGCCTTTTTCACTTAAAACAGCCAAATCACTTCCGAACAACTTAATGGCCAATTGAGCCTTTACACCCGATAAAAGCTCATCTACTCGGGTTGCTATGGGTTGTGAAAAGTTAAACAAAAGCCCAGGGAATTGCTCAAGCTTGGCTTCCATTAACTGTTGTAATTCGACCCGCGTTTTCGCGTTAACCCATTGATCATGTGGCTTTAAACCTAAATAGATTTCTATGTTGTTAACCGGTTCAGGATCGCCCCCTACTTCTGCCCGACCGATTCGGCTCAGCGCATATTCCACCTCGTTAAATTCAAGCAACATGGCTTCAAGCTTTGGAGCCACTGAGATTGCTGTTTCGAGACTTGCAGATGGAGCAAGTGTCACACGTAGATTAATCGTGCCTTCTTCAAGTTCTGGCACAAATTCAGTACCCAGCTTTGGTAGCATAACAGCCGCTACAATTAGTAATAAACCTGCAATAGCTAAAACGCTGCGTTTAGCCTGCAATGCTTTTTGTAAAGCCCGTTGATAAAGCATATCGATAGGTTTTAGTAAGATACTTTGCTTTACTGTCACGCCCTTAGCAAATAAATAAACACACAGTGCTGGCACCACAACTAAGGCAACAATTACAGCGCTAATAATCGCAAGCATAATACTCACAGCCATTGGCTGAAATAACTTAGCCTCAACGCCTTCAAAGCTAAACAGCGGTAAAAATACCGTTAGTATGATCAAAGAGGCAAAAAAGATAGGCCGTGCGACTTCTTTCGCAGCAATTGCAACCAGCTCGGCGGGTGGCTTATGTTGATTGTGCTTCATCCCTAAGTGCCTAAATACATTCTCAACCATCACAACCGAGCCATCTACCAGCATGCCGATGGCAACAGCTATACCCCCTAATGACATTAAGTTAGCCGATAAGCCAAGCCATGCCATTACACTCAGTGCTAAACCAATCGAAATAGGGATCGACAATAACACCAAAAATGTTGCTCTTAAATCCAACAAAAATAGCGCTAATACTATGATAATAAATACAAAAGCTAAAAGCAGTGCATCAATAACTGTTTGTACCGCTTGGCTTATAAGCTCTGCTTGGTCGTAAATTGCTTTAAATTCAACCCCATTTGGCAGTGCTTGATTTATCATCTCGACACGCGCGTTAATGCCATCAATCGTTTGCTTGGTATTAGCGCCCATTCTTTTCAGCACGATACCTGTGACCACTTCACCCCGATTCACTATTTCGCCTTGATCATTGCGTTTAGATAAGGTGACTGCGCCTTGGCGAATTTCACTGCCAAGCTCAACATTCGCAACATCAGCCACTTTAACGACCGTACCATCAATGGTTTTGATAGGCGTTTGCGCAATTTCAGTAAGCCCTTTTTCGCCTGGGGTAAACCAACCTGTACCACGAATAACCAGCTGCTCTTGGCCTCGGTTCATATACCAGCCACCCACATTGCTATTGTTAGCATCTAGTGCGTCACTAACATCTTGCTGTGTTAAGTCATAGGCTAGGAGTTTATTGGGGTTTAAGTTTACTTGATACTGCTTGACCTCACCGCCAAATGACAAAATATCGGTCACACCATCAATAGGTAATATAAGTAATTTAACCACCCAATCATTTAAGCTACGTAGTGCCATGCTATCTATGTTTGCATCTGGCTTTGCTTCAAGTAAATACTGATAAACTTGTCCAAGCCCTGATGTGTTAGGGCCCATTGTTGGCATACCTACACCGTCTGGGATCAACTCTTTAGCAGACTGCAAACGTTCAAAAACCAGCTGCCTAGCAAAGTAAATATCAACACCTTCTTTGAACACAACAGTGACGCCCGATAATCCCGTTTTAGAAATAGAACGAACTTGCTCTACATCGGGTAGTGCATACATAACCGCTTCTATCGGGTATGTGATCAGCTGCTCAACTTCTTCAGCCGCCAGCCCCGGCGCTTCGGTATTAACTGCAACTTGCACATTCGTCACGTCAGGAAAGGCATCTAAATTGAGTTTTGGGATCATAAATAAACTCACAGCAATCGCCGCAAGCAAGGCCAATAGCACCAGTAAACGATTTTTTATCACCGCTTCAATTAATAAATTAAACATGCGTCACCTCTAGTGGTTATGCGGATCAAATCCGCCTTTAGCTAGCTGTGATGCAATAAAAAATGCACCTTGGGTGACAACCTCAAGTCCGGCTTCAATACCAAATACTTCGCGATAATCACCAAAACTTCTGCCAAGGGTTACTTCTTGTGCGACAAAACCACCATCGTCATCAACAACAAATAATTGCCAGTCACCATCTGCGCTGCGAGTTAAAGCATTTTCTGGTACAGCAAGTACCGCTTGCTCTGTTTCAAAATGAAAATACACATCGGCAAACATGCCCGGATGCAAACTATGCTGAGTGTTTTTTACTTCGAGCCTAACGGTTCGTGAGCGTGTTTGTTCATCAATGGTATGTGCTTCTTGAATGACTGTTGCTTGATAGCGATTACCGTTTACTTCTAACAGCGCCGTAGAGCCATTATTAATAATACGGTCTTGGTTCGATGAAAGCTGAGCTGCAACCCAAAGCGCTGATTCATCAGCAATCAGCATCAACTCAATCCCCGAATCAACTCGCTGGCCTTGGGCGAAGTTATCGGTTAAAACAGCACCGGATGTTTGTGCAAATAAGGTATATTCGCCGAGTTTTTCTGGGCTTATAGTCAGTGTTTGAGTTATGGCTTGTTTTGATAAACCAAAGGCAACTAAGCGGCTATAAGCTACTTCATACTCGGCTTTGGCAGTCAAGATTTGCTTTTTGCTCACCGTGCCTGGTGTCATTTTAGTTAGCCGTTTTAACTCTGCTTCGGCCAATCTAAATTCAGTTTGCTGGCTGGCAACTTCGCCACTAAATAAGGTGACTAAAGAGTCACCTTTATTGACATGTTGCCCTAACAAGGCATGGCGCTTTACAACGATTGAATCAACGCGCGGTGACACCACATAACTGGCATAACCATTGGCTTTAATTTCGCCCGGTGCATATAAGGTTTGATTGTGTTTTTTCAGTACAAGGCGCTCAACCTTGATATTAGCTAGTTGCTGTTGCTGCTCAGTTAAATTGACTTCATTAGCATGCTTAGCTTGTTCATTTTCTTGATGTTCATGTGCTTCTTTCGCAAAATTATTTGTCACATACATAAAGCATACGCACAGTAATGCGTAACGCATAAAATTTCTTAAAAACATATATCGTCTCTTACTTAAAATGGGCTAAGCCCAAATAAAATCTAAAAAGGGTTTTGGATTAAGTAAGAGCTAAAATAGGTGGGCGATGTAACGGTGCTAAATCTGCTGATGTGAAGTTTAAATCGAGAAATTCAATTTTAGTAAAATAGGTATCAGCAGGCTCGGTCAATTGCAGCGAATCGACAAACACAGGGCTGTGACAAACATGACAATGGCCTTTTTCGGCTGAATCAGACAACTGTTTGCTAAGTTCGGTGTGCTCTAATTGGTGTAGCTGATGATCGCCATTGATAGCGCAATGGGCTTCAAGATCAATTTCTTCAGATAGTAGTACCGAGGTGTGATTAAACGCAGCATTATGATCGGCCACATCAAAGCTATCCAGCGTGGGCTGGAGCAATAATACGCTAATCAAAATAAAAAATGCAGCTTTCACATTGAGCCTAAAAATTAGAACTAAAAAATGGTACAACAGTGTTAAATTAACAAATCCATCAGCATTTGAACAGAAAATTATAATCTGTACACGAACAAATCATTATAAACTTTTCAATATCACAGCACGCATGGTATAAAAATAAAGCAAATCAATAACTAGGTATTTTTATGGGACACGGACACCACCATCATCACGATACAAATAACCAAAGCACCCGCCAACTCATGCTGGCAGTGGTAATTAATGTGTTATTAACCGTCGCTCAGGTGATTGGCGGCCTCGTTTCTGGCAGCTTATCTTTAATTGCTGATGCGCTGCACAATTTAAGTGATGCCTCATCGTTATTCATTGCCATAATTGCCCGAAAAATAGGTGCCAAACCTGCCAATGATCGTTATCAATACGGTTATAAACGCGCTGAAATTTTAGCAACCTTATTTAACAGTTTAAGTTTAATCGTGATTGGTGGTTACCTAATTGTTGAAGCCATATCCAACTATTTAAACCCTGAGCCCATTGATGGTTGGATCATCATTTGGGTTGCAGGTTTTGCACTGGTTGTTGACCTATTCACCGCGCTTTTAACTTACAAAGCAGGTGCGAAAGACAGCATGAATATTCGTGCTGCGTTTATACATAATGTGTCTGATGCATTAGCGTCTGTGGTGGTGATCATTGCGGGTACCTTAATTATTCTTTATCAATGGTATGTTGTTGATTTAATTGCCACCATGCTGATTTCGGTGTACGTCATTTACCATGGTATTTTGCTGCTAATAGCGAGCAGTAAAATTTTAATGCAGGCAGCCCCCGATAGTTTTGCGCTACCAGAAGCTATCACTGAACTTAAAGCCCAATTTGCAATCACTGATATTGATTACCTTAAAACATGGCAGATAGATGACCATCACATTCATTGTGAGCTTAAGTTTAGTGCCAAGCAAAGCATTCAAAACGATGAAATACGTCACTTTTTACATGAAAACTTTGCTATTGAAAGCTGCACCATTGAACAAGTTTTAGTGTAAATGTTTCGCGTTATCATTTACAATTCAGTTTTGTTTTAACAGCAAACTGAAGGAACAAACCTTGTTGAAGTTGTGGTTACGTCGTACGCATTTATTACTTGCCTTAGTAAG
Organism: Pseudoalteromonas sp. Ps84H-4; assembly: GCF_024124645.1. Classification (NCBI taxonomy): domain Bacteria; kingdom Pseudomonadati; phylum Pseudomonadota; class Gammaproteobacteria; order Alteromonadales; family Pseudoalteromonadaceae; genus Pseudoalteromonas; species Pseudoalteromonas sp. Ps84H-4. The sequence continues at coordinate 13,193 of NZ_JAMXSK010000035.1, forward strand.
CGGTTTATTTTTAATTTGTTTAAGCTTGACCGGCGCGTTGCTTATTTACGCAAAAGACATTCAATACCTTACTCAAAGCGATAAATGGACAGTAACGCCAGCACCTTCAGCACTAGATTTCGATGACCTCATCCAACACGTTTCAGCTACAACAAAACAACCCGTTACCCTGTTAATGCCAGAGCAGCGTAGTGATCTAGCTTGGCAATTACAGTTGGCAAACAACCGCTATGTCAGTGTTAATCCATACAACGGTCAAGTGTTACATGAGTACGATTACTACAGTACAATTTATGGCTTTACCATGGCTTTGCACCGCTGGCTGCTTTATGAAGATGGCGATAAAAACCGCCCTTTAAGAAACTGGGTATCGGTGTGTGCGCTGATTCTTATTATTGAAATTCTGCTTGGCTTTTATATTTGGGTGAAGCCAAAAAATCGTATTAAGCGCTTGGCTATTAAGCGTAAAGCAAAGTTTAGAGTGCTGATGTATCAACTACATACCGTTCTAGGTGTGTATTTTTTAATTCCACTCATTTTAATTGCCTACACAGGTATGGCATTTAACTGGAAAGAACAAACCAAAGCCGTATTAGAATTTGTGATGCAAGGCACAGTTGAAGATAGACCTAAACCACCAGCAGTTATTTCCCCTTCAGCTGATACGCCTTTTCAAGTGCAAAAAGCGTTTGATAACGCACAAACTGTATTTCCTGAGGGTAAGTTATTTAGAATTTATTTACCGAAAAAACCAACTGATAACATAGGTTTTAGAATAGAGAACCCGGGTGAAAGCCATGCCTATAGTTGGGTATGGGCAAACCCATATTCAGCAGATATTGTTGCAAGTTATGACGCCAGCCAAAGCTCATGGACCACGCAAACATGGAACTTTAAATATAAGTTTCATATTGGTGATTTTGCAGGGCCTATTGTGCAATTACTATGGTTACTATTTGCTTTATCACCGTTATTTTTCACGATTTCGGGTGTTTACTTTTGGTACAAACGGCATTACAAATAAACAACCATTACTGAAAATGACATTCGCCATGAATAGTGAGCTCAAACATGCCTTTAACAACGAAATGATATTGGCTAAAACTAGTTATGCAAAGACGGATTACACAAGCGCTTTTTATCACTTAGAGCGGGCTCATATTCTTGGCCAAAGCTATATTATTCAGCATACTTACTCGCATTGGTGGATGTGTAAAATTGGTTTTAAAACCCATAATGCCAAGGAAATAATTGGTCAGTTTGCTCGCATGGCTGCGTCAATTGTGTTTTCGCGTATTTGGGTCCCACTCGGTAACACTGGCGGCACCAATGTTAGCCCTTTCAAACCAATGCCTATTCCTGATGACCTAAAACGTTACTTAAACTAGCATCAACTAGAACCGCACTTACTTGTACCCTTCTTATCGCGAGTAACTAAAAAGCCATAATTATTATTGCAAATAATTATCATTAGCCTTGCCTTTACACTTCTTTACATTTAGACTTCCGCACAATCACATAATAATTAATACTGATTTAACAAGGATAAACATGTTAAAAACTTCACTTACTCTGATTGCACTCGCACTAAGTAGCCAATCGTTTGCTGATGATGCCATTAATAAAAAACTCACCGCAGAAGAAATGGAACACGTTGTTGTATCAGGCAGCCGTGTATTTGAAAGCATTGATGAAGTACCCGCTTCAGTCACGATTATTAGCCAAAAGCAAATTGAAGAGCATTTAAAAGTTAATCCAGAACTACAAAGCTTATTGGCGCAAATGGTACCTGGCCTTGCACCAGATACGGGTAGTTCGAGTAATACAGGTCAGAGTTTACGTGGCCGTGCACCACTTGTGATGATTGATGGTGTGCCACAATCTACACCACTGAGAAACGGCTCTTTAGGGGTTAAAACACTCGACCCAAGTGCCATTGCTCGTATCGAAGTGATCAAAGGTGCAACTTCAGTTTATGGTAATGGTGCATCGGGCGGTATTATTAACTACATCACAAAACAAGCAACAAGTGATGGTAAGCCAGAGGGTGAAATCAGCCTTTCGTCACGTTTTAGTGCAGTAAAACTAGAAGAAAGCGCTGGTGCGCGAGTCTCTGCGGCGATCAATGGTCGAGCAGATAAACTCAGTTATCTATTTACCGCAAGTTACGAAGAAAATGGCGTTCAACGCGACGCAGAAGGTGATATTCTTGGCTTGCAATATGGTTTATCTGACGCAGTAACAGAAAACTACTTCACCAAACTGGGTTATGATTTTGATGATGAGAAGCAGCTACAATTTAGCTATAACTACTTTAGCTCTCAGCAAAAAACCGATTTAGGTGATGTTGTAGGGGATCTTAATGATGGCGAAAAAACCTATGCCATTCATGTACCTAAAGAGCTGCAAAAGCAAGGTAAACCACAAGGCCCAGATGGTAACGAAAACATTACCTTAAAATACACAGACTACGCCCTGTTTAGTAATACTCAAATGACCCTCGACCTTTACATGCAAGATATCGAGAATGTATTTTTCTTTTCTACAAGCTTAGCTAACCCAGACGAAGGCTACGAAGGCGGCCAATCAATTATTCGCTCTGAAAAGAAAGGTGCGCGCGCTACCTTCAATACCCTTGTTGATTTTGACAATGTTGAAGCCACTTTCATTTATGGCCTAGATGCACTTAATGATGTGACGTCTCAGCCGCTAGTAGATGGCCGTGTTTGGGTACCAGAAATGGATATGGAAAGCCTTGCTGGTTTTTTACAAACTAAGTGGGTAATCGATAATGATTTAGTTATTAAAGCGGGTGTACGCCAAGAAAGCATAGATCTTGCTGTAGAGGACTATGAAACCTTAAAACTGTGCCGCTCAGCAACACAATGCTCAGTACCACTTAGCGTAAAAGGTGACACCATTGATTACGATGCAACCACTTACAATGTAGGTGTTAAATACAATTTACTTGAGGCCTTCAGCCCGTTTGCCAATTACTCGCAAGGGTCTGATATTTCAGATATTGGCCGCTTATTACGCTCTGCAACAGTAAACGATATTGGTCTAATTCAAACAGAAGCATCAATCATCGATAACTATGAAGTTGGTTTTACCTCACAGTTTGATGACTTGCGTTTTGAATTTGCAGCTTACCGCAGCACATCAGAATTTGGCACCACGAATAGCTTTAATGAAGCAACGGGTGTTTATGAGCCAGTACGTGCGCCGCAAGAGATTTGGGGTTACGAAACACTGGTTGATTATAAAATTAACCCAACCCTAAAACTGGTTGCAACTTACAGCTATGTTGAAGGTAAAAACACCGAAGACGATATTTACTTAGGTTCTCGCCAAATCAGCCCACCAAAAGGTACAGCTAACTTAAACTGGCAGCCTAATGATGAATTATCACTTACGGTGAGTTATTTATATGTGGGCTCACGCAAACGCTTTGAACCAAATGCAGACGGTGACTATGTTGGCGATCAAGGCCCTATTAGCAGTTACAATCTATTCAACCTAAGCGGCCGTTATAACTTTAGTAAAAACTGGCAAGCGTTTATGGGTGTTGAAAACCTATTTAACAATGATTACTACCCTGCCCGCGCCCAGTCATACACCTACGGTGGCTATAACATTAAAGGTTTAGGTACCACAGTAACACTTGGTGCAACTTATCGCTTCTAAATTAATTTTTATTAGAACAACAAGCCCTTCTTAGTAAGGGCTTTTTTCATTTAAGAATAAAAACGATAAATTGTTCATTTATCAACCATTAACGCAAACTTAAACGAGAATCACACTCAATAGTAAACAACTGATTTAAAAAGGAAAAAGTTTGCAATCTTGTTTTTATATACTACAATTACCGCAACTTGGAATTCGAGGACAGCATTATGAAAGGTAACCAAAAAGTCATCGATAGTTTTAACAAACTACTCGCAAACGAATTAGCCGCTATAGATCAATACTTTATTCATTCTCGTATGTATGACGATTGGGGCCTAAATAAGCTGTATGAGCGTCTTAACCACGAAATGGAAGAAGAAAAAGACCATGCTGATTGGTTAATTAAACGTATTCTATTCTTAGAAGGCGTACCAAACATGACTAAACGTCGTGATTTATTAATTGGTTCAGACGTTAAAAGCATGATGCAAAACGATTTAACACTTGAATTAGAAGTTGTTGATTGTGTTAAAGAAGCAATTGCAATCTGTGAACAAGAAAAAGACTATCAATCACGCGAAGTGCTTGAAAAGCTATTATTTGATACAGAAGAAGATCATGTGTACTGGTTAGAACAACAGCTTGGTCTAATCGACAAAATTGGTAGCCAAAACTACCACCAATCTCAAATGGGCGAATAGAGGCTAATTGTATGAAAGGCGATAAAAGCGTCATTGCTGCACTTAATAAAGTATTAGCGAATGAATTAGTGGGTATCAACCAATACTTTTTACACGCTCGTATGTTTAAAGATTTTGGCTTTTCAAAATTAGACAAAGCTGATTACAAAGTATCTATTCAAAAAATGAAAAACGCCGACCGTTTAATTGAGCGTATTTTGTTTTTAGAAGGTTTACCAAATTTACAAGATTTAGGTCGACTACGTATTGGTGAAAACTCTGAAGAAATGATCGAAGCTAACATGAGCTTTGAACTTGATTCATTACCTGATCTTAAAGAAGCAATTAAACTTGCTGAAGAGAAAAAAGATTACATCAGCCGTGAAGCGCTCGATAACATCTTAAATGAGCAAGAAGAACAGATTGATTGGCTTGAAACACAGCAGCAGTTAATCAAAACCGCAGGGCTTGAAAATTACCTGCAATCTCAAATGTAATTTGCTAAAACTTCAAAAAGCAGCCTAGGCTGCTTTTTTATAGCTAGTTTTTGCTATTAATCGTCTTCACGATCAATGATTGACACTTTATTACTTAAAATTAAAGAGTTAGGGATTAAATGCACAGCTCCTTCGCCTTTAATTGTGATATAGCGCAAATTAAGATCAATCACAGTGCCCTTTGAATTACTCACTTCTATGTAATTACCAAGCTTAATAGGTTTATAAAGCACAATCATGACACCAGCAACTAGGTTTGAAATTGCATCTTTCAACGCAAAACCCAGTGCAAAGCCCGTTAAGCCTAAGCCTGCGACCAACGCCGCAACATCAAAACCGAGTTTCGATAACGCAAGCACAATAGCAATGAATAATAAAATAGCGCGCTGCGAGTTAGAAATAAGCCGAAAAGTTTCAAGTGCAGTTGAATCAAACCGACGTTGAAACTGTTTAATTGCCCGGTCAATTATGAGGCTTGCTATATAAAAGGCAGCAAGCACTAAAAATGCTTGAATGAGTTGGCTAGTCATAAGGTTTTCAATTAAAAAATAAAGCCCATCATAGGCTTAAATTTGCATGAGGAAAACATTTATTGTTTTTCAAACACACATGAAACGTCAGGTTTATCCAATGTATAAGTGATATTGCCATTATCTTTAAAACGCAGATCTTCAGTTGTTGAGCCATTATCGTCTTCATTATCACAGCGAAAGTAGCGCTTGGTTCTAACAATACCATTTACAAAGTACTTTAGCTTCGAGCTAACAACACAAAAGTTTGGGATTTTTTTTACCTGCGTACCGTTATGCAAATCACTAAAGTCAATTAGCGTGCCTAGACTAAAACCTTGTGTGGGTGTTTTGATTAATGAGAACGATGCATTTTGGCACACTGCGTCACTGCCCTCTTTGGCTGCATACTCCCCTTGTTTATCTTTAATTAGAGACAAAAATTGGGTTTTATTACTCGGCTTAACATCTAGCAATGCACTTGCTAACGCTGAGTTTGAGAACAAAAAAGCAACTATCCAAAAGTAAGATCTCATTTAAATTCCATAAACTATAAACACTTAATTAGCATAGCATGCCATTTAAGCTTGGTGAATCTAAGAACCATATTGTTAATACGACTAAAATATGAATTTGGTTTTATTTAGTCATTTCTAGATAAGCAATTACTTTATTTATGTGCTATATCTTTGAATGATCATAATTTTGGAGGGAATCAAATGAAAATAATTAAACTATTAGCTTTAACTACTTTACTAACATTAGCCAGTACACATAGTTTTGCTGGTGATGACGAGTGGAAAACTATCGCTGAGAAAAAAGTTAGTTACAAGAGCGAAACTGATACCGTAAACCCTATTACCAGCAGCCGTTATAGTCACATTAAGGTTAAATGCACACATGGCACAGTGAACCTTAAAAGTATTAAAGTCATCATGAATAATGGTGAAGAAAAGGTATTTGAAAACCTGGGTGTTCTAACCAAAGGAATGTCATCACGTAGCTTAAGTTTACCAGACAAAAACGACGCTAAACTCGATAAAATAAAACTTGAATATGAATCGGTAGGCAGCACAGCACTTAGTATGGCTGGTGTGACCGAAAAAGCCGAGGTTGAAATCCTCGCGAAAAAAGCAAAGAAAGATGATTAAAGTTGTGAATCAATGATGTTTGAGGCCAAATACTTTCTCAAGTAGCGGCTCTTTATGTCGCTACTTTTTTAAGAGCAGACGCGCGAAACAAGTTTCACACCTACGATGGTGCCCTTGTAGGTCTTCATTTATGGCGACAAAAAACATGAAGATTTCACGTAGGAATGTCTTCAGCCGTGAACCTTAGATGTTCGGCGTTAAAACGCCCTTGTAAACTTGTAACTCGCTAACTTTACCCTTTAATCGCGCTAAAGCACGACCTACATAATATCGCGCGAAACAAGTTTCACGTCTTCGAGTGCCCTTGTAGGTCGCCATTTATGGCGACAAAAACCGTGGAGATTTTCACGTAGGAACGGCTTCAGCCGTGAACCTTAGATGTTCGGCGTTAAAACGCCCTTGTAAACTTGTAACTCGCTAACTTTACCCTTTAATCGCGCTAAAGCACGACCTACATAATATCGCGCGAAACAAGTTTCACGCCATCGAGTGCTCTTGTAGGTCGCCATTTATGGCGACAAAAACCGTAGAGATTTTCACGTAGGAACGGCTTCAGCCGTGAACCTTAGTGTTCGGCGTTAAAACGCCCTTGTAAACTTGTAACTCGATAACTTTACCCTTAATCGCGCTAAAGCACGGCCTACAAACGCTCGAAACTTGCTAACTTTACCCTTGCAGCTCGCTAACTCTCTCAACGCTTATAAAGCGCCTCAATTGTTGCTGAATCAAGCGAATAAGCATTGATCATATAACCTGCTAACGCACCTGATGCGTTCTCTGGTAATTCAAGCTTTTGTGATAACGCATGCAGTGTAAATTGATATCTGTGAGCGCCATGACCTTCTGGTGGGCAGGCACCGCCAAAGCCTTTAAAACCATAATCATTTGTTATTTGTACACTCCCTTTAGGCAAAGCATTCTTGTCAGCATTTCCAGCACCGCTCGCTAAGCTTGATACTGATTTAGGAATATTCACAACTTGCCAATGCCACCAGCCACTGCCTGTAGGGGCATCAGGATCATAAACGGTCAATGCGAATGCTTCAGTTCCTTTAGGTGCATTTTGCCAAGCAAGTTGTGGAGAAAGGTTATCGCCATTACAACCAAACCCTTTAAACTCTTGCGCACTCTCCATAAAGTCACCATGGGCAATGTCTTTGCTTGTTAAGGTAAAAGACTCAGCGAATGTGGTGCCAGACAAACATAGTAGGAATAATGGCGTGGCAATTTTCAATGTTGATGATTTCATAATATTCTCCGATTAATAAGAATAATCATAATACCTAGCAAAGAGAGATCAAATTAGTACCAAAACTGTCAATTATTAGCCTACTTCGCTCATTATTGTTTTACGAAGGGCTGCTGGAGTCGTATTAAACAAAAGTTTAAACTTATCAGTGAATCTAGATTGCGACGAAAAACCACATTGCTGGGCAATAGCTCCAATAGGCTCTGAGCTGCTTTGAATTAAATGTAGCCCATGGCTTAAACGCGCTTTGTCTTTAATTAACTGAAAACTACTTTCTTCTGCGGTTAACTTTCTTCTGAGTGTCGATTCGCTCATCGCTAACGTCGTTGCAATACTGTTTGCATCCCAATCACGCGTTAAATCACTCGCGATGATAGTATGTACTTTGTGGGTCAGTGTTGGTGGCTCAATAATTGAACCTAAGTCTTTGAAGCCCTGAGAAAATAACACTTGCAGCAGCTCTTGTCTTCTAATTGGCCATAATTGTGGTGGTGTTACTGCAGCCCATTCAATAAATTGTTTTAAGGACATTTGAAACAAAGAATCTACTTGCCCATTAATGAACTTTTTCTTTGCTCCCGATTGATATTTCAAACACTCAAAGTCTGTGTAATCAAACTCAATCAATAACGCCATATAACCAATATTTTGCGGAATGTTGCGCATTGCAACCTGAGGTGTATTTGCCATAAAGACAAAATCGCCTGCATTGCAGTTAACTTCTTCTGTATCAATTAGTCTTTTACTGCCAGACAACACAACGACAAGTAATGGTTTTGCGATAGGCACATTAACTATGTGCTGTTCATCATTAGCGCAATAAATCGAAAACGGTAAAGACTGATGTTGCTTTACTGCGCTTAAACCTATCTCTATCAATTCATTCATATTTTTCAGTGTTTTTTATTGGAGTCGAAGGAACGGATTGGACCGTGATTCTTAGTTATTCGGCGTAAAACGCTACCGGCTAACTTTACACTTTAATCGCGCTAAAGCACGACCTACATAATATCGCGCGAAAAAAGTTTCACGTCTACGGTAGGATACATTAGGTACTAGGGTTTAGGCTCTAGGACGCGATGTAAAATCGCTGCTACTTGTTCGGCGTTGAAACGCCTCCTACAAACTTGTAACTCGCTAACTTTACTCCAATTAAACAAGCATACTGTTTAACATCATCCCTGGCATTAAAAATACCATTGCAAAAGAAAATGATCCGGTGAGTGCAATTGCAAGACAGCAAAATGCAGTTTGCATTAAAAAGACGTTGGGTTTACCAGAGGCACTTTTTTGAAATGACACATAGGCAAGTAACAGGTTTTCTCTAATTTTTTGAAGGTAAGAACACGCTACTCTGATGATTGGCAAGCTGTACATTGCTAAAAAAGCAAATACAACTTCTATTCCACCAAAATGAAATAACAGTGCAATCTCAGGTGAGAACCAACCAACAATAGCTATCAAGCACCAAAATGCAGCTTTTTGATATTTAGTTAGTTCTTGCCATTTGATCATCGTTTTCTTTGTATTTCCAGTTATATTTAAATTAAGTGAGCAGCTGATTTGTCTAATTTAGTTACATAAGCTTTGAGCTCTGCAAGCTGAAGTTTTTTGCCTTGGTGAGCATTCATCGATTTGGCAAAATAGCTATTGGCTTGCTGCTGATCACCTGCATGCTCATGAATGATTCCAATTCGAAGATAAGTAAAAGCAAGATTATTTGGGCCTATTTCTGTTTGCAGAGTTTTAGCAGTATCAAGCTCAAGAATTCTTGCAAGTGAATTTAACGCATAGAGCGCACTATCATGTGAGCCATTTATGTACTGAGAATGAGCAAGTTCTAGCTCTTTTTTAAGAAACTCAGCTGTAATTTCATTTGCGTTTGTAGGTACTGCTAACGAGACTAAAGCAGCTAAGGTTAAAACTTTAAACATATTAAACCTCCCTTTAAAATGTGTTTACAGATTAATCAAACTAGATTAGCTGGTCAAACTTTATACAAGAAAGCGAATTATCAACGAGCTTAATCGCGACCAAAACCAATCAACTTTTTGCCATTTAGGCCATTTTTATGCCATTCGGTTTGCTCTTCACAGAAAATCTGCGCATCTAATTCTTTACTTGGCTCTTCGTTTAAACTGCCTGCAGGAACAAGCAAATAGCTGTTATCTTTTGCAGTGAATGGCAAAGCGGAACCACAGGTTTTACAAAACGCCCGTGATAACGCACGACCAGGGTAATTAAATCGCGTAATGTGCTGTTGGCCTTTTACCCATTCAATAGCATCCGGCGAGGTAAACAAATTTGCGGCATGTGCTGTGCCTGATAATTTTCGACACTGCTCGCAATGACAAAAGAAAAAACGTTTAAAGTTGTCAGTTACTTTGTAGCTTACTTCACCACAACAACACCCACCGGTTAGAGTTTTTGCCATTATATGCTCCTTATTATTGTGTTATAAAACGGCGTTTGACAATGCGCTAAAAATTAATTTTAGGTAATAAAAAAGTTTATACTGACATTCAGTATAATCTATGTGATTGATACAGATTAGAAAACAATTTACGACGAAAAACAATAAAAACAATTACTTTTCAATTAGTTGCATTACATCTGATGCTAGTTTGACTAAAATTTGAGTATCATTTTCAGAAAAATCTCTTGCCTGTGTATCAATAATACAAAGTGTCCCGAGTATAACACCAGTCTTAGCAATCAAAGGTGCTCCGGCATAAAAGCGGATATAAGGCTCCCCAGTAACAAGCGGATTATCTAAAAAACGTTCATCAAATAGAGCATTACTAACTATCAAGGGTTTAGTATCAAGGATTGCATGACCACAAAATGATATATCACGAGGGGTTTCGCAAACATCCAGCCCTACTTTAGATTTAAACCATTGACGGTGCGAATCTACAATACTAACTAATGCGATCGGAACACAAAACAGTTTAGCTATAAAATCTGTAATTCGATCTATATCAACATTTTCTTCTGAATCTAACAAGTTTAACGAATTCAGATATTCAAGCCTCAAAGTTTCATTTTCAGGTTGTATTGGAACCTTCATTTTCTCGCCATTAGACAGATTGTATTAATAAACTATAGTTTCCATTAACCGTTTTTGTTAGGACCTGATGTGAATTATTTTATTAAGTTCATTCTGTACTTTCTTTTATCAATTATTGGCATATCACTCTTTTATGTCGAAATTAACGAGTACAACCAGCAAAAGGTCTTTAACAAAAGCCTTAATCAATACATTGTCAACCTTGAAGGGCTAGCTAAAGTAAATAACCTTATTTTTTCCCTGCAACGTGAACGCGGAATGTCAACTGGGTTAAAGGGTGAAAAGGATTATTTAGAGCGACTTAACACCTATATCAAGGCAACTAATTTTAGCATTGATGATGTGAAAGCGGCCGATCAGTCAGATTATTTTAAGGAGTTTGCGACGCAAGTTGAAAATGACATAAGGTCTATTAGAAATGAAAACCAACTAGCAAGTAAAAGCAAAGAAAGTATTTTTAAAAGCTACTCGGTTTTGATTACCCTGCTATTAAAAAAAGTACGAATTGTTGAAGCCGAGCAGCAGTTTTTTATTCGCCAAAGTAATGATAATAACCTTGAAGCGTTAGATTTATACACTTTACTAAGAGCAATTGAATTAGGTGGGCAGCTCAGAGCAAAAGTTGCAAGATACATAACATCTGAAGATGAACAAGTTAAATTAGTAGTCTTACGAGAAGCACTTAATCTTCATTCTCAACATAATTCATTGATTAAAAATTTATTTAATGACCAAGATGCTAATATCTACAATAATCAAAACAAGCTATTAATAGAAAATTTAATCAACTCACTATCTCAAGGCAAAGCTACTGGAAAAATCACCAAGTTTGAATGGTGGGATATCAGTACAGCTTATTTGAATGAGCTTATAGAACACAGTAATACCATCATCTCTGAAATGAGGTTGAGTGCACAAAAATTGAAGGCGCAAGGTGAAGAAAAGACTTTGCTTGCACTTTGCTTTGCCGTTATTGGCGGGATATTATGTGTTGCTTCAATATGCATGATTATTCGGCTATTATCGCTAAGCAAGGACAAGCGTTTAAACTACAGTACTGCAACCACAATTCAACTTATTATTACCTTTGTGGGAATAACCTCTGTTTTGTATGTTGAACACTATGCAAGTCAAAAACTTTTAAAATATCAATCAAACATTGAGATATTAAGAAACCTAAACCTTCAAGCGATAGATAATATCTATACATTTGACCAACTTTGGCAAAAGCAGAAAGCCAATCAAATGTTGAGCGCACTTTCCTCCATACAACATCAAAATCATCTAGATTTTAACGATATGGATCTAGATGAGCCCCGTGATCTTCAATTTCTAAATAGTATGAACCTGCAAAGTATCATTCAATCTGAGCGTGAAGCTATCAATGAAGGTCGAATTATTTCAAAAGCAATTGAGACACCTGCAAATGGTGTTATTTACCTCATCGCAGGTTTAAAAATCTCGCAAAGTGGATTAACTAATACACTCATAGTCTATGAGGTGAGTCTTAACCATTTGATAGCTAAAGCGCGAGAGAAAATAATCACATTAGAAAATATGCCCAGAGCTGGTTACTTTGTAGAAGACGACTTACTTTCATTTAAAAGCCTGATAAATAACAATTCTAATCAATATGATAAATCAGAGCTACTCAGTGCATATGTATGGGATCAAGAGCTAAATTTAGGGAGCTACTCATATGAAAGCTCAAAAAAATAAAAATGCGTTTTTATCTACCATTCAAAGTAAATTTATCTGGCAAGTTAGTTCGTTGTTTTTCTTATTTCTACTAATCCTATATGTAAGTAATAAGTCACAACAAAAAAATAGAAAACAAGCAATACTCGCACAAGACAATATAAAAACAAGACAGCTATTTATGAGTGCTTCCGAACAGCTCGCTTCTATTGGCAGTTTTGAAGTAGACATAGAGACAAAATGGGTAAATACATCTGAAGGATTTAGAAACTTATTCAATCTTCCTTTAGATACTGAATTCGTAAAAATAAAAGCTATCCTAAAGCGTTTTGATCAAACTCAGCGAAACAAAATTATTAACCAATTAAAAAACCAAAATTTAATGCAAACCTCTGAGTTACAGTTAACGCTTGCAGAACGTCAAACTAGACACTTCAACCTTGTTTCAAAAATACGCTTCAAAGAAAGCTCTCAAACATACACATTAGTTGGTGTAGTAAAAGAGACAACGACTCAAGTTTACGAGTCCGAAAAACAAAAAAGGATCCAGCTTGAATTAGACTCAGCTCGCAAAGAAGCTCTTAACAAAATGAGTGAAGCTGAAAAAGAAAGAAAAGAGACACAAAAACTACTGACAATTAAACGCTCTACAGAGAAGCTGCTACAAGAGGCAATAAATGCTTTTCCGGCTTCGATAATTATGCTTAATAGTGAGCAAGAAATTACGATGAAAAACCTTTACCCTGATCCGCTTGTTACGAGCCAAGTTAATACAGCTACATTCATGGGGGTTGAAATATCAAAAGGAGATAACGTACTAAATATTATTAAAAATTTACCTTTAGTTGAAAAAGATGAATTACTAGATATGTTACATAGCAGTTCTGCAGCAGAAGAATATTGCTGCGAATTAAAATGCAAGTATCTCGTTGACTCTTTTGAGTATTGGTTTGAAATCTTATTAAAGAATATTGCCACTGATTCGGGAAAATACACCTTAATATACCAAACGAATATAACCAGTAATATAAATTCAGCTAAAGAGTTACAAGCAGCTAAAGTGAATGCAGAATTAGCAAGTGAAGCTAAATCACGTTTCTTAGCAACCATGAGCCATGAAATTAGGACACCAATGAATGGCGTAATTGGAATGTTGGATATGTTGGGTGAGTCACATTTAGACCCTGAACAACAACATTTAGCACATGTAGCGAAAAGCTCAGCATTAATTTTACTTCGTATAATCAATGATATTTTAGACTTTTCTAAAATTGAAGCGGGTAAAATGCAATTAGAATACTTAGCATTTGATTGGCTAGACATAATTAAAGAGTTAGCTGAGCTGCTGGCCTACCAAGCTAATAATAAAAAATTAAAGCTAGCCTTTTACTTTTCTTCTGAATTAGCAATTAAACAGCTAGGTGACCCTGTAAGGCTAAGACAAATTTTACTTAACCTAGTAGGAAATGCGCTTAAATTTACTAAAACAACAGCGACTTTATCTGGGTTAATAGAAGTGTCTATAACGCCAAGTGAGCAGCCAGGCTTCTATTTAATCGGTGTAAAAGACAATGGTAAAGGCATGTCGAATCAACAAGTAGATAAACTTTTTACACCTTTTGAACAAGCAGATAACAGCATTCAGCGCCAATATGGCGGCACAGGTTTAGGGTTATCTATCACCAACAAACTGGTTGGCATGATGCAGGGTGAAATTGATTGTCAAAGTCTCGAAGGTGTTGGTAGCCAGTTTGTTGTAAAGTTACCACTTAATGCGCAGCAAGAAGTCGCAGACTTTTCGTTCAAGCTTACAGAAATAAAAATTGCCGTTGTCGGTGATGAAGATAAGTTTGAAACCGACTTAAATGCTCACCTCACTAGACTGCAAGCTAATTGCGAAGTGATCCCAAGAGAATTATTCAATGCGCAACTAGTCGATAGTCAAAGATATGACTATCTTATTATCACTGCAGAGTCTTTCCAGCAGCTTACTACAGAAGGCAAAGACGTATTCATAGATGGTAGTCGTTGCCATTATATCTTACTTGATAATAACCAAGATAAATTACCTAAACCAAGCAATGTTAATATCTCTAGTCTGCCATTATACCCATACTATGCCTCAAAGGTGAGTACACACATAGCACAGTTAGAAAATATCATCGCTAAAGAAAATGAAGACTCCCGAAGCTTAAACTCAGCAATGTCACTACCAAGTATTAAAGAAGCTGAGCGCTTGCAAGAGCTAATACTTGTTGTTGAAGACAATGTTTATAATCAAGACTTATTTAAACGCCAGTTAGCAACTCTGGGCTTTCAATGCGTCATTGCGGACAACGGCAAAATAGCACTGCAATTGCTAGAGCAATTTGATTTTGCGCTAATTATTTCTGATTGCCATATGCCAGTGATGGATGGTTATGAGTTCACAAAACAAAGGCGCATCATTGAAAAGCAAAATAATCTGCCTGCATTACCAATTATCGCCGCAACTGCTAATGCTTTAGATGGCGAAGAGCAAATTTGCTTGGCGTGTGGCATGAATGACTATTTAGCGAAGCCAATATTACTGCAAGAATTGAATAAAAAATTAAAACGTTGGTTAAATGGTAAATCGACACAACCAATTGAGAAGGAAGATCAAGCGTCTCAAATTAGCAAGTTACAAACTGAGTCTAGAAACAAAGCTCCTTTTATACAATTAGACGTGCTAGAAAACTATGTAGGGACAGATAAAAGCCTACAAAAATTGTTTCTAGAGAAATTTGTTAGCGACTCAGAGAAGCTAATTAACCAGTTGAATCTTGATGAGCCTAATAATATTAAAGATATTGCCCATCAGCTAAAAACTTCTGCTAAAACGGTAGGGAGCAACCAACTAGCTGACACACTTCAAGAATTAGAAGAGGTGAGTCAGAAAGGATCATTACAAGAAATCGAAATGTTAATTAAGCAGTGTAAAATGCTGTTCAGGAGTGCACAAGATGAAATTACATCTATACTAATTAATACTGATTAAGACACCCAAGGGTAGAACGTATGTTGGAGCAACCTCCTTTGATTCTAGCCATCGACGATAGTCAACTTGTATTAACGCAATTAGAGTTTCTAATTTCTAATCAAACACCGTGTAAATTCATTGGTTTTGATTGCGGTTATAAGGCTTTATCAATCCCCGAGATCCATCAAGCTTCTCTAATCTTATTAGACATGAATATGCCTTCTATTGATGGTGTAGAAATGCTAAGAAAGCTAAGCGAGTTAAACCTTCAGCAACCGTTAGCTCTATTAAGTGGTGAGAACAGCCTTTTTCTTAAAAATGCCGCTTCACTCGCCTCCCTGCACGGCTTGAATATTATATCATGCATTGAAAAACCATTATCAGTTAGTAAGTTGGCAGAGTTATATAAAGCACTATGTCAGTTTAATAAAGCTCCCCCTTCACAAAAGAAAGATATCACTTATCCAAGTGAAGAGATAATCAACGCACTTTATAAACACGAATATATCGCTTACTTCCAGCCTAAAGTATGTAGTAGAACTGAGAAGATTATTGGTGTTGAGACGCTTGCGAGATGGAATCACCCACAAAATGGTATTGTTTCACCATTCTACTTTATTGAGACGCGAATTCAAGTCCGAAGTGCACCACTCGCTAAATTAGGCTGCTTTGCGTAATTCATCGAATATTACCGCTGGTTGCCTAAACCCTAGACATTTTCTCGGCCTCGCATTGAGCGCCTTTTCTATGT
>NZ_JAMXSK010000036.1:0-29442 GCF_024124645.1 Pseudoalteromonas sp. Ps84H-4
ACAATCGCCAACTGGTTGAAGCGATGATCAAAGTGAAGGCGCTAAATAAGATCAACACCCTTGGTCTGCCTAAATATCAGTAAGTTAAGTGAATTTGTTAGAGAGCTGCATTTGATCAACAAGGCCCTTAATTGATAATCTTATTAGTGATGAGGATCTTAAACGCTATATTGCTGAACAAAACGACGGTTTAACTCGTGAAGAAAGAGAAAAAATTAAAAGAGAAAACCGCATTAACGCAATTAACCAGTGGTGCGCTGAAAACCCAGGCCGAGATCCTGCTAGAGCAAAAGATAAAACCATTAAACAACTGGCGTTAGATGAAAAAGCGGTGATAAGAAGAGAAGAGTTTAGAAAAAACAACCCAGAGATAGTGGCTGAAATAAGAAAGCGAACTAAAAATGAAATCAAATACTTTGATGATAGACAAACCTATAAAGAGCAACTGCCAAGAGACTATTTACATAAAGACAGTTATGAAACGCGATTAAAAAAAGCAGAAGTACTCAATGGCTGTAGTTTCAAAACTCGTACCTTTAAAAGTAAGCGTTTTACTGATCAATATGCAGCAGAGCTTGAATCCCCAGATAGTGGCTCAACACTTGAGGGACATTGGGTAGAGAATGATGGTAAGCAGTTAGCTATTTCATGGTTTGGAGGGTGGTCTAACTTATTTACAGCACTTGGTTTTTTCTTTGAAACACTCGCTTTTATGGTTTTCTTATTTCATGTATATGCGTTAATTGCGAATGGGTTTGAATATTTTTGGATTATGGCCTCAATCTATGTGACGCTCTTTGGTTTGGGTTATTTTACTTTAAAACACCGCGCCATATTAGCGCACCGAGATAATTTTTACTTTAATCGCCATACTGGCCTTGTAAAAACTCCGCATACCTTATTTAGAAAACCGTTTTACTTACCTTACGAAGACATTGTTTGCTATGGCGCAAATCAGCGTAATGTCGGTTCAGCCCGGGGTGGTTCACGTGTATTTGTGTCACTCATGGTGCCGTTAAAATACCCTAAACATTACCGCTTCACTAAGCCAACATTTTACGTTGGTGGTTCAAACCGTGAATGGGATTCACTGGCATACGCCACAGCCATGACCTTTATGGATACATCCATCCCGCTTGGTACTCACTTATATCAATCGATAGAGCATTACTTCAAAATTGATAAAGACATAACAGAAAAACACGGATTCCCTGAGGAGCTAAAACCTTATTTAGATCCAGTAGATTGCCAAGTAAATAGAGAAGCCGTGTGGTAGTGAAGTTAGTTAAGGTAGCATTTGTCGCTATTTTTCTTTTTATTTCGACTGAGGTATTCGCAGGCATGTTTGGTTTGTTCAATAAAAGTGACTTTTTGTTATCGGCCCCAGTTCAAGGGATTTTACTTGATAATGGTAAGCCGGTAGCAAAGCAAAAAGTAATCCGTTCTCTTACTTATGATAAAGAATATATTGATGAGACGATAACTGATGAGAATGGCCGCTTTCGCTTTGATGAAAAGCTAATAAGAACGGCCAAGCCTGCAAATATGTTTGATAATGACTCGCTTATTCAACATATCTACCTTGAAAATGGCACTCCAGAAGGTATTGTGCTTTGGTATACAAGTATTTCAATTCATGAAAATAGTAATACCCTTAGAGGGTTGCTTAGCGATCTTGTTTGCGAGCTCTCAAAAAGCCCGCAAACAGTTGATATTCAAATAGCGGAGGCGCCTGAGCATACTTTTGCTATTTACGGTATGTGTGAGCTGAATAAAGCTAAACTTTAATCTCTTTCTAAAAGCACAGCGCCGCTGTGCTCTTCACCTAAATAGTCGTCTTTGTTGTAGATAGGGCATTTTGCCATTGATAAACAGCCGCAGCCAATACAACCGTTAACGCGCTCGCGTAAACGCTGCATGTATTGAATTCGTTCATCTAGTTGTGTTTGCCATACCTTTGAAAGAGCTGCCCAATCTTGTTTAGTGGGTGTACGCTGATCAGGTAGGGTGCTTAACGTTTGTTTAATGTTTTCAAGGGTTATGCCCATAGTTTGTGCAGCTTTAATTACAGCAATTCGGCGTAATACATCGGGTTTATAGCGGCGCTGATTACCGTTATTTCGCCAGCTGCGAATAAGCCCCTTCGACTCATAAAAATGCAAGGTTGAAACTTTTACGCCACTGCGTTTTGCGACAAAGCCAACCGATAGGTTTGCATCAACAAGTTTTTTATCTGCCATAATTTGCTCCAAGGTGTTGACCTAAAGTTAGCTTGAGGTAGTGTGCATTCAATAGTAAATAAAATGTATTTCATTGTGCAAGCGATATCGCAGCTCTAGTCTTTTATTTTTATTTATGACTAAATAAATTTATTGATTTTATTGGTAACTTTTTTGTGTATATGTTGTATATTATAAATTCTGTTTATGTTTTATATGCAAAGGGAAAAATTGTGAAAAATAAATTGTTATTTGGTATGGTTATTTTAATGGCTAGTTCATCAGTATATGCTTCAGTAAAAGATAAAAAAGCAATGAGGATTGTTGATAATAATATTATAGCTGAAGTGAATAAGGTTAAATCTAGCTGTGGCAATTCAGCTTTAGATGTCATTGTAGACTGGGATAGTTATAAAAGTATGATTAGTAGCAATGATGCAAACCTAAAAAAAGATAACTATAAAAGTGAATGGGTTATTTCTCACTCAGGTCAACGAACTGTTGCGGCACTTGAAGCAATTGCAACTATTTGTGCAAGTGATGAAGATTATAAAGAAGAATTAGCAAAATTAAAAAATATTAAAATAAAAGCTAAGCAAGACTTTTTAGATTCAAAAAATAACTTTGCTTTATCTGGTAATACTTTAAATATTGAAACAGGTCATAAAATGACTCGAAGCGCATCTGATTATATGGATAAAATAAAATCTCTGTTTTAATTTTATTATTGTAATGATCTACCAAGAGTAGATCATTACATTAAAATCTATAAATGAAAATTTATAGTTCTTTCTCAATAGCATTCTGTACAGATTCAGCTCTTTCATTTATTTGATTTGCTGCATTCAATATTGGCGAATGATTTAAGGTTAAAATGCCCTTGCTATATGTCGCAAAATGATTAGCATTATGAACATTACCATAGTTTTGAATGATTAATTTTTTCAAATCTTCTTCTATCGCTTCTTTAGAAAATTTATCTGAGCACATTTCTTTGAACGCCTTTATAGTTGGTTCAAAATAGATCATTGGCCATGTTTGATCGTATAAATGAGCGTAATCATCAATAGCAAGTGTTTCCCAATTTACTTCTATATCAAATTCGAATTTGGCAGCTTCAAAAATTTGTCTTTTAAGTGAATCGAAGCGATTTTTTTCAAATTCTCTTGCTGCTTTTTTCTCTCTTAGTCCCATTGTCATTCCTTATTTATTTGACAGTGTTAAAATTAATGAATTATAAAGTTCTATTAAGCCCTTTTTCGATAAGCTGATTAATGCTGTGTGGTAGAGGTTCTGAATAGCTTATTGTTATAGTCTTGTTGTTAAGCTTTAAATTAAACTTTGAAGTTTCATCATTTTTGATGTGGAAAGTATGTACTTTATTTATTGCTGATAATGTAAAGTCATCATTAGTTAATTTTTTTATTTTCTCTGTTAGGTAATCTATAATTATAGATAATTTTTCAGCTTCCATACTGTTGTTGCATTTATCAATAACGAATTTTAAGTCTAGGTTGTAACTCAACTTTAACATTTCTGAAGTTAAATTTATTATTTCTTCAATGTCGATTTTTTCAGGGTTTTTATTTTTCTGGCTTGAATTTAAAAATAAATATATTATTGATTATTTGTCACTAGTTGTTACATGTGATAAATAATTTAAGTTAAAAAATTTTTTGTTTTTATTTTTGTCAGAAATGATTAAAGTTTTAGTTTCTTTACTTAGCTATTCTAACCTGCCAGAGAAATTATTTCCAAAGTGATCAAAAAGAGTAACTTCAAAAAAAGCTTCTTGATTTATTAACCATTTTAATAAATCTATTGGAGAGGGAATTTGATTTTTTCTTGGGTATTAATCGCGATATTCCTTATCTGTATTTAGTCCTTATTTTGGGGATATTACATTTTTTTGTGGTTTTGGACAATGGTAAATTTTACATTGTAAAACTGCTTCAATTTTTTGGGAATGATTAAAAAAGGCTAAACTTTCATAAGGTAATAGAAGCTATAAGCCAAAAACATTTATAAGTATAATTCGTTCTTGACCTAAAGTTAGCTTGAGGTTTTACGCTGCGCACATCATAAAAAAAGGAGTGATAGTAATGCAACAAAAACCAACAACAAATACGGTAATTATTTATTCAAGTGCGCGAAAACAGGGTAATACGAGTTTGCAAGTTAATGATTATAAAACGCAATATGGTGGCGATGTGGTATGCCTAGATGACTATGTTATTTCGCCTTATTGCTATGACAAGCAATATAAAAATGATGATTTTTATGCGGTATTCGAAGCGCTGTTAAATTATCAACACTGGGTGCTTGCATCACCAGTATATTGGTATAACACCACACCGCAGTTTAAAGCATTTTTAGACCGGATCACTGATTATATGGATGATGAAACGCTAAGGCCAAAACTGAGAACACTGCGTGAAAAGCAGTTTTCATTGCTGTCAAATGCAGGTTCTGCACACGCACCTAACGCGTTTATCGAGATGTTTAAAAACACCTTCAATTACTTAGGAATGACCTTTAAAGCGCATCAACATATTGATGCTAGTTAAACGCGTCTAAACAAGGTAGGCTAAAGTAAAAAACAACAGGAACTTTCATGCAATCAACACTGTTAGGTTTATCTTTAGCCTTACTATCTTCGTTTAGTTATGCAGAGCAAGCTGAGCCTGCTATCAAAGGTTTTGGTTTTTATTATGATGTGCCAAACCATGCACCAATCTCTGATCAAACGGTTTTCAAAGTGGCATTTGATGTAGCTGATGCGGCAGAAAAAGGGGCGCAGAATAATAAAATGAACTCATTAGCAAGGTTCATTAATATGCATATAGCCCATGGTGTGAAGCCTGAGAACATTCAACTTGCTTTAGTTGTGCATGGTGGCGCAAGTGTTGATGTACTGGAAAACAGTTTTTATAAACAGCGCTTTGATAGTGACAATAAAAATCAGCAATTGATCTCACAATTGTTGGCACATAATACCGTTGTGTATGTGTGTGGGCAGTCTGCAACGCACATGAAGGTAAAGCAGCAACAGCTTATTCCCGGTGTGCAAATGGCATTATCAGCAATGACGGCGCATGCACAGTTGCAGCAACAAGGTTACACATTGAATCCATTTTAATGAATATCTTATGTTTTGGTGACTCAAACACCTATGGTATTTCCCCCGTCGATGGTAAGCGCTTTGCAGCCGATGAGCGCTGGCCTAGTTTACTGGGTATTAAATTAGGTGCCGGCTACCAAGTTATTGAAGCCGGCCAACCCAATCGAACACTGGTGAACAACCCACCTTTCAGTGGCGATAAACTTGGCATTAAATACTTAGAACCTTACTTAGCGGCTTATCATTTAGATGTGATTGTTATTCAGCTCGGCACGAATGATTTAAAGCGCCGTTTTGCGCTGTCGGTTGCTGATATTGCCAAGGCACTAGAAGCCCTTATCTCAGACATAAAGAAATATTATCTACATCGAGACTTACCCAAAATTATAATACTAAGCGCTCCTAGGGTTTATGAAGTTGGCGCATATCAATCTATTTATGCGGGAGCGGCTGCAAAGTCTAATGAGCTAGTTAAGGCTTTTTCTGAACTGTGTGTGAAACAGCAAACTCTGTTCCTGGATATCACAGCAATAGCTCCGCCTTGCCAGCAAGAAGGTATACATTTAACCCTTGAGTCGCATCGAGCTATTGCAGAGCATTTGCTAGAGTTACTAATAAATGAAAAAAGCCACAGGTTTTAATAACTCAGTGGCTTGGGTATTGATTTTACAATCAAGGGATTAGGGAGTTATTATTAAAACTCGTAGCTAATACTTAAGCGTGTAGTACGCGGCATAATGTAACGACCATTCGGTGCATCAGCATTACGAGGGTCACCTTCTGTTATGCCTTGTTCGTCAGTTAAGTTATCAACCGCTAACTGCAGTTTAATACCTTCCATAGGTTCAACAATTAAACCTATGTCTACTTTTTCGTAACCTTCTAAAGTAACTGAGTTTTCGTTGTTTCCGTAGCGGTCATCAACCGCTGAGATTGTGCCGTATAAGGTTGCATACATGTCACTAACTTCAAAGTCATAGCTTGGTGTTAAACGTACTTGCCATTTTGGCTGACGCTGACTTTCGTTGCCTTCGTTAGTTGGGCTTTCTGTTATTTCAGTTTCTTGAAGCGTTGAGTTTAAGTTAACTGAGAAACCAGATTCATGGTTGTAGTTATAATCAAGCTCAATACCGTATGCTTCGTTGGTTAAAATTTCAGATGGGTCACCTGGTCGACGATTAAATGTGTCACCTTTTACTTCGTTAGTGAAGAATGTTGCGTAAAAGTCGGTGCTGTCTGTTAATAATTTATAACCAAACTCAGCTTGTGTTACTTCTTTAATTAGCTTTTCGCCATTTTGGTAAGCACCATAGTTATCACGGAAGTCGTCGAAGTAAGGCATTTTGTAACCACGGTTTACACGAGCAAATACGCCCATGTCATCGGAAATTGAGTAGTTAATACCTGTTGTCCACGATGTTTTGCTTTCGTCATATTGAACAGACTGAGTGATCACACCGTCAAGACCTTCATCAACTGAGTATTCCACTTCATGGTTTTCAAAACGAATACCTGCATCAAGCGTAAAGTCATCGTTGAATTTATATTGAGCTGTTGTGTAAAACGCATTGGTGCGTGCATCACCTGTTGAATTGATATCGTAGTTAAAGCCACAACCATCAACACTTGCATTACATTCGAAACCGTCTAGCATTTCGCCACCTGCTTCAAGCACGTGATACGCTACATTGCCTAAGCTCCACCAGTCATTTGCTGATGTGCTTGCTGTGTAATAACCAAATGCCAGCGATAAGTTATCAAGCTTTTTAGCAAACGCTAAATCATTGGTGAATGCGCTGATCTCTTTTAATGCCACCCAACGGCCAACTTTTTGCACCGCCGTGTCTGCGCCGTATTCTGTGCCAGTTACTGCACCTGTTACTGGACCTGTTATCGTTTCACCGGTTTCAGCAGCTGTTTCAATCGTTGTTGCAGAGCCTGCCGGTACTAAGCCGTATGTGTTAGCATCACCCTTGGTGAAGTTAAAGCGATCTGTAAAGCTCCAGCCGTTATCAAATTCAAGTTTGATACTACCGCCAGAAACATGACCTTTCCAACCACGGCCTTCACCTAAGTCGATTTGTCGTTCGTCATTATTTGGGCCTGTGTAAATAGTTGCTTGGCGATTTAAAGTACCTAGTTGCGTGTACTCAGCATCAATACCGTCAACATTCAGAGGTGTTGGTAAGTACCAAGCACCGTGGTCATCTGTTTGACGGGTGTATAAATTAATGGTGCCGTTTTCTAACTCTTTTGTGATATTAATAGTGAACTGGCTGCCTTTTTCTGATGTGAAACCAGCGTCACGAATACCTGGTGAGCTTTTAACATAACCACCCACCATAAAGTATAGATCATCAGAAACCTCACCACTTACCACAGCATCAAGTCGCTGCAAGTCATAATCTGAGGTCGTGTATTTGAAAACACCTTCAGTGTATTCACCACCACGCTTTAAACGGAAATTCGTTGTTAAACCAGGCTGGCCGTTTGATACAACAGGGTTTGGACCACCACGCAGTGCTTCCATTGTTTCAATGGTTTCATCTAAACGGAATAACGACGAGTTTTCTAAAAATGATAAAGTAGGTGCAGGGTAAATTGGTGAGCCTTCAAGACTCAATGTTAAAAATGGCGCATCGCCACCACCGGGAAAACCACGCACAAACACGTTTGCGCCAGATTCACCACCTGAACTTTCTACCCACACACCTGGTACGGCTTTAAACAAGTCAGCTGTACTTTTTGGCGATAGTTTAACAATTTGATCGGCATCAATGTTTGTCACGGCGTAACCAGCGTCGATTTTACGAACACCGATACCGGCAGGTGTGCCCGATACGACAATTCGTTCTACTTTTTCATTTGCTGATTTTTGTGGCTGTTCTTCGGCCATTGCAGTTTGGCCACTGATTGCTAGCAGGATTGCAGAGGCTAATGCACTGCGAGTATATGTTGTTGTCATCATTGTGTGTTCCCATTTCCTTTTGTGTGTAAAGCAAGTTATTGAAACGATTTTTGCAATTGTTAATGCCTTGCTTTTTTAAACCATAAAGATCAATGCAAACGTTTGCAAATGGTTTTTATAACTTTTTGTTGTAAATTTGAACACAGGATTAGAGTATGAAATGCGTGCTACTGAAAAAATATTATCTGCTGAAACGCAGCGGTTTAGTTAAAATGATGTTATATTGCTGGCACATATTCTAAGGACAGCACCCAGTGTTTTAGCATTATGAATGAAAAAAAATTGAAGCTCGCTGATCTGGCTAAATTAGCAGGGGTTTCGACATCAACTGTGTCTCGCGCCCTGAATGATAACCCATTGATTAAAAAGGAAACAAGGGTAAAGCTTCAACGCTTAGCCAAGCAGCATAATTTTAGTTTAAACACTGCTGCAAGTCGTTTACGAACACAAAAAACCAATGTTGTTGCCGTGATAATTAACCTAGATGGGGACACCGAGCAGTCTATAAATGACCCTTTTCTTCTTAAAGTTGTTGGCGAAATTAATCTTGCATTGAATAAATTTGGCTTAGAATTGCTGCTTTCAAACTCATTTATGGCGAGTGACGATTGGGCCAACTACTTCATAAATAGTCGTCGTGCTGACGGTCTTATAGTAGTTGGGCAGGGTAAGAATCAAGCAAATATCGAAGCTGCAGCAGATGCTGGAGTGCCCCTAGTAGTTTGGGGAGATCCTAAATCGCCCAGCAATTACCCTATTGTAGGGAGCGATAATTATTTAGGTGGTAGGCTTGCTACTGAGCATTTATTGAATAAAGGAGCCAAGAATATTTTGTTCTTAGGTGATCCTGGGCATGCCGAAATAGGTGAGCGCCACCGAGGTTATTTAGATGCGATAGCGAGTGCGAAAGCCACACCTCATGTGGTTTCTATTGATATTACAAGCGGCGCTTCTTACAAAAGTATAAATAAACTCTTGGTTGAAAAAGGCCTATATTTTGACGGTATTATGGCATGTAGCGATATGGTGGCACTTGGCGCTATGAAAGCGTTAAAAGAGCGTTATATTAGTATTCCAAATGATGTCGCTTTAGTCGGTTTTGACGATATCGCAATGGCAGATATCAGCCATCCTTCCTTATCAAGTATTAAGCAGAATACGCAGCGTGCCTCAGTTATTCTTGTGGAAAAATTAATAGCGCAGTTTTCGGGGCAAGCAACTACCTCTCAAGTTGTTGATATTGAATTAATTTGTAGACAATCCAGTCAGCGTTGATTTGGGCTGTTGTTAAATATTTGTTTTAATGTGTTTGCAAACGTTTGCATTTGCTTGATTGCTAAACTAGACTAAATAAAAATAATCTTAGGTTTGAGTGAATGAATCCGATCAGAATAACAGTCGCATTGGCGTGCAGCTATTTTGTATTTGCTATTATGCTAAACAGTGTCGGTACTGTTATTTTGCAAGCAATAAATAGTTTAGGTGTGACTAAAACAGACGCATCCGTTTTAGAGGGTTTTAAAGACTTAAGCATAGCAATTGTTTCATTCTTAGTTGCGTCGTTTATTCCTCGGGTTGGTTATAAAATCGCGATGTTGGCTGCCTTAGTTTTTGTCGCTGTTATGTGTTTAGTTGTACCAACAATTGCACAGTTCTGGATACTAAAG
Organism: Pseudoalteromonas sp. Ps84H-4; assembly: GCF_024124645.1. Lineage (NCBI taxonomy): Bacteria > Pseudomonadati > Pseudomonadota > Gammaproteobacteria > Alteromonadales > Pseudoalteromonadaceae > Pseudoalteromonas > Pseudoalteromonas sp. Ps84H-4. The sequence continues at coordinate 9,976 of NZ_JAMXSK010000036.1, forward strand.
GCACTGTTTGCAGCAATTGGTTGTAGCTTTGCAGTGATGAAAATTTCTGTTTATTCAGTGATTGGCCAGGTAACAGACAGTGCTAATAAGCACTCAGCGTTGCTAAACACCATTGAAGGGGTGTTTATGCTAGGTGTGTTAGCAGGCTATTGGATCTTTGCTTTATTTATCGATCCAAATGATGTGCAGAGCACTCACTGGTTAAACGTGTATTATTTGCTTGCCTTGATTGTTGCCGTAGCCTTTTTAGCTGTTTTCACAGCACCAATTAAATCACCTGAATTAAAGGGCTCGCACTACTCACAAATTCACGCGTTTATTGACATGCTAAGGCTTGCGTATAAACCGTTGGTGTTAATTTTTATTATCAGTGCCTTTCTTTATGTATTAATCGAGCAGGGAGTAGGTACTTGGTTACCTACTTTTAATAATCAAGTTTTAATGCTCCCCGTTGATGTAAGTATTCAACTAGCAAGTATATTTGCTGCGGCGCTTGCGCTAGGTCGCTTGGTTGCTGGTCAATTACTGCGCTATCTAAATTGGTTTAGTATATTAATCAGTTGCTTAATGTCTATGGCTGTGCTGGTTTTACTTGTATTACCTATGACGCACAACGTTGATGGTAGCCAAGTAAAAACAATATTTGATGTACCACTTGCTGCATTCATGTTACCCCTGATTGGCTTTTTTATGGCACCGATTTATCCGGTACTTAACTCAGTTATGTTGAGTTCATTGGCTAAGTATCAGCACGCAGCAATGACAGGACTGATAGTTGTTTTTTCTGCTCTTGGAGGGACTACTGGCTCAATTATTACAGGGTTGGTATTTGATAAATTTAGTGGCCAACATGCCTTTTATTTAACTTTGGTACCTATTGCATTGTTATTGGTGAGTGTTTCAGTGTTCAAGAAACACACGTTAAAACCTCTTTCTCATACAACTTCTTCAGCTGAACAATAAAGGGTATTTATGAGCTTTCTTGATAGTCAATTATTTAAAGATGTGCAGTTAGAAGAGGTGTTTGCCGATTCTAAGATGTTTGCTGATGCCATTCCTAATTTGTCTTGGCAAAGTGCTTGTGAATTATATTTGCTCGTTGGGCCTTTGAGAGGCGAGGAGCTTCGTGAGTTTGTAATGACTCATTTTATGTTTGCCGACCAAACAATCCCAACAGCTAAGATAGATACTTCTTCAGTACAACAATATATTGCTGATTTATGGCCTCACTTACACCGCAGTGCAGATACAGACTTATCAAGCTCATTGTTACCGCTGTTTTATGACTATATTGTGCCTGGTGGACGATTTCAGGAAATATATTATTGGGACAGTTATTTTACCGCATTAGGCCTTGAGGATATTGGTGATCTTGCAACAATAGAAGCAATGGTAAACAACTTTATTGATCTGCAAAATCGCAATGGTTGCATACCAAATGGTAATCGAATCTATTACAGTAGTCGTTCACAACCACCTGTATTAGCACTCATGCTTACTATGCTTTGGAAAGCTAAGTATCAGCATCAGGATGATTTAACTTGGCTTGCAAGTGCTATTGAAGCTTTAGAGTCTGAGTATCAATTTTGGATGCAAGATTGTAGCGAATTATCAACGCAAACACCTTTAATAAAGCGAGTTGTTAGAATGCCTGATGGCGCAATTTTAAACCGTTATTGGGATAGCTCTACAACTCCTCGACCTGAATCATTAAAAGAAGATTTACACGATGCTGAAGGTCTCGATGAGGTACAAAAGTTAAGTTATTTTCAACATATACGAGCGGCATGCGAGTCAGGATGGGACTTCAGTAGTCGCTGGCTTGTAGATCATCATGATTTAAAAACGATTGAAACCACCAACATCGTCCCAGTTGACCTAAACTGTTTGCTTTATAACCTTGAAAGAACACTTGGAGACTTTTATCGACTGCTGGGTAAGGATCAAAAATGTCATTCCATAGAAGAATTAGCCGCTCTTCGTTTGCAAGCAATTGACCAATATTGTTGGCATAGTGAGGCTGGGGTATATCGAGATTTTAATATTCGTTTAAATCAGCAAAGTGAGGTTGATTCATTGGCAACAGCGGTGCCGTTGTTTGTTGGCGCAGCGTCTGCTAGGCAAGCCGAACAGGTAAAGCAAAAGCTGATGTCAGAGTTTTTAAAACCGGGTGGATTAGTAACAACTTTATGTAGCACTTCACAACAATGGGATAGCCCTAATGGCTGGGCTCCTCTGCAGTGGTTTGCTGTAAAAGGGCTCTTTGATTATGGTTATGTTAGTGAAGCGCAGGCAATTATGAAAAATTGGTTGAGCATGATTGAAATGCGTTTTACTGAAGATAAGTGCTTATTAGAAAAATATAACGTTTGTGATTTAGTTAGTCGAGCCGGTGGCGGTGAATATACTGTGCAACAAGGGTTTGGCTGGACAAACGGGGTGACATCTCGCTTTTATAAATTACTAAATAGCACGCTTTAAAGGTATTGGTTTATCACTTCAAGCAATTCTCGCAGCTGTAAGTATATTGCGAGTTCAAGCTGTATCTCTTAAGTTGTTACAGTCATAGTACAGCTTAAGGGATAACCCTATTGGCAAGTAATTGTTTGTTCTTAACAGTTAATTGTCTCTTCTTAAAAGCATAGCTTCATTATGCGAAACTCCTTCTCTATTATTTGTATTACAAAATGAAAATTACAGCAAAGCTGTGTATAATCTGCGCCCTTTAATTTGTTTATTAAATTGTCGTTTTGATGTGGGGTTGTTGGTGAAAGCATTGCTTAAACAGCATGGTGTAATTTTTATTCTTCTAAGCATGCTAACGGGATTAATGGGGGCATTCGTTAACCCTTTGATGAGCTTATTCATTATAGAAGGGCTGCAGACACCACCCGTTTATTTGGGTGTTTATATGGTAGCAGTAACTATTACGGGGTTAATTATTAGTCAGTGGCTGGGTGGTATGGCTGATAAAGGAACTAGTGCACGTAAGTTATTTATGGTGGCTGTATCAGGTATGGTGTGTGCGTTAGTGACCTTTGCTAATGCCACTGCATTTTGGCAAGTGTTACTTGCGGGCGTGTTATTTCTAGCTATGGGAAATGCAGCAATTCCGCAAATGATGACCGTGGCAAGGCAATGGGCAGGGCGTCAACAGAACATCGACATCACCAGTTTTAATTCGCGTTTACGTGCCGCTATTTCTTTTGCTTGGGTGGGCGGCCCGCCGCTTGGCTATTTGTTAGCCTCGGGAGGCGAGTTTAGCCGCTCGTTTTTCTTTGCTGCAGCGTGTGCATTGGTTGCGCTTATCTTTGCATTTAAGTTCATTCCTGACTATAGCGCTAAAAAGTCACAACATAGCTCAGAGCCAGCAGCCGCTGCGAGTTTATCATTTTGGTTGCTAGGCTTAGCTATTATGCTTGGCTCAACGGGCAATATTATGTATTCATCGGCACTTCCGCTCTATAGCATTACTGAACTAGGATTTGCTGAGCATACGCCTGGGCTATTTATGGGTGTTGTGGCACTGTTAGAAATTCCTATCATGCTGTATGCGGCAAAGCTTGCTAAAAGATACAGTAAGGTTTCGATGCTTGTAGTCGCATTTTGTTGTGCCATTGTATTTTATTTAGGGGTGTTTTTTGCCACACAGGTATGGCATTTAATCGCGCTGCAAGTTTTAAATGGCCTGTTTTACGGTATTTTTGCGGGCATTGGTTTAACCGTATTACAAGATCAGCTACCAGAGCGTATTGGGTTTACCTCGGCGTTTTACACGAACGCGATTAAATTAGGGGTTATGTGTGGGGCAGGGGCAACAGGAGTTATTGCACAGTTTCACAGCTTTAGATTTGCAAGCCTAGGTTCAATGCTTGCTGTAAGCTTAGCTTTAGGCTGCTTAATACTGTTTAGTTATGTGAAAAGAAAAGAGCAACAACCTAGTCTTATACAAAGCCCTTTTGTTGCTGTTACTAAGAATACATAAAACGCAAAAAGCCCAGTAAATACTGGGCTAAAGAGGGAGGAGAGGTATTAATAAAAAGAATATTTTAAAGTAAGCGACGTTGTACGGCCGTTAATAGTACGGGCGCGAATAATGTCGTTATCTGGTACAGAGCCTTCTTCTGCTTCTGTGATACCTACGGTGTCGAACAGGTTGTTCACGTTAAGCGATAGGCTTAAGTTTTCAGACAGGTTGTAACTTACAAAGCCATTCACTTGTGTATAGCCATCAAATTTAAGATCGTTACTGTCTTGTGCGTAAGCATCCGTTGTACCAATAAAGCTCAGGCCAGCAGCACCTTTGTCAAAGTTGTAAGTTGCCATTAATGAGTAGATTAGGTCAGCTTGACGACGTGGTGTATTACCAACTAACTCTGGCGATAACGCATCTTTAGCAATTTCTGCATCTGTCCAAGTAAAGTTACCACGGAAGTCCCAATCACCAACGTAGTACGTTGATTCAACCTCAATACCTTTTGCTTCGTACTCGCGGTCAAAGAATTTTTGTGATGTTGCTTCAAAGTTTTGCTCTTCAGTTTCTGCGTAGAATGCTGTTGCAAATACTGATAGTGAATCAAAACGTTTTTTCACACCGAACTCATATTGATTTACTTCATCAATTGCATCGGCTTCGGCAACTGAACCATCAGCTTCTACTTTACCGAATAGTAAGCGGTCTGCATTTGCGCGGCCACCTTTACTTAAGCGGGCAAATGTCGCGAAACTTGGGTCAATTTGGTAGTTCGCACCAATTGAGTATGAGCTGTAGTGCCAGTCGTAGTTAACAATGCTTGGATTTGCGTTATCAATACCAACAACATTTTGCTCTGGAATTGAGATGGTACCGTCGCCGTTCATATCAATCGTAGATGTAACTGCACCTGCGTAGTTGCCACGTGCTTCGCCTGAATCATAGCGAGCACTTGCATCAATGCTTAAATCGCCAAACTTAGTTGCTAAGTTAATGTAAGGTGCACGCGTTTCGTATTCTGTGTCGTAGTTACGTTGACAGCAGTTACCCCAGTATGGAGTACCATAAGCGTACAAGCCATTATCAGAGTAGCTATCGCCATTAGCAGCGGTAACATCAAGTAATGCTGCGTTGTCGCCTTTTAGCTCCATAACATACGAGTTCCAAAGCCAAGACATATCAATTGATTGGCTTGATGCAAAGTAACCAAAAGTAACACTAGTGTCATCAGAGAACGACTTAGTTAACTTAAGATCATTAACAATTGAACCCATGTCATTTAGCGTTACATCGAATGTGTGAATACGCATTGCTAAATCGTCATCGCCGTAAGCTTCGCCTGCTGAGCCACCATTTGCATAAACAAGTGATGCACCATCACCAGCAATGCTAGAGGCAATAGAGCTTGCAGATGCAACTTCAGCTGGAATAAGAGAAATAAAGTTACCGCTCACTGACGATGTTCTAAAGCGGTTTTCGATACGCCAGTCGTTTTCTAAATCAAATGCCGCTTCAAAACCGACTGAGGTAACAACCGGATTCATACCGTCGGTCATATCGCCAGTACTAATTTGGTTATCGCCATTTAAACGCAGAGTTTGTGTGAAAAGTGCTGAATGCGGCGTATCTGATTGCGAATCAAAGCCTGGGATTGAATCGCCATCTGAGTACATTGGCATAGGTAGGTAACCTACGCTTTTATCATCAAGGTGCTTAAAGTAAACACGAACATAACCGGCATCAAATTCTTTAGTCAGGTTTGCCTTAATTTGGCCACCTTTATTTGATGTATAACCGGTTTCACGTGGGCCTTCACCTTGGCGAACAAAGCCACCAATGTGGTAGCGCACACTGTCGTTTAAATACGTACCATACTCAAAGTCAGTACGGATAGAGTCATAATCAAGGCCAACCGTGGTTGATACGCTACCTGACTCGTTCTCACCCGTTTTTGAAATAAAGTTGATGATACCGCCTGGTGCGTCACTTGCTGCTGTCGAAGCTGAGCCACCACGGATTGATTCAACACTTTGTACTGTTGAATCTAAACGCATGAAGATATCTGCATTACCAAAGGCAATATCGCCAAACTGCATAACAGGTAAGCCATCTTCTTGTAGTTGCAAGAACTTAGCACCACCCGATGCAACAGGTAAACCACGTACTGCGATATTCGCGTTACCTTCACCACCTGTTGATTCTGAACGAACACCCGGGATTGTTCTGAATGCTTCTGCTGTAGAGCGTGGTGTTGATACTTCAATTTCTGCTAATGTAACACTGCTAACCGATGAACTTGATGCCATAATCGTTGTACGGCGCGGTACACCTGTTACGACGATTGTTTCAAGGCCGCTTTTTTTAGCCTCTGCTGGTTGTGCTTGCTCTTCGGCGTGTAAGTTTTGGCTTACTGCTAGCGCAAGCGCGCTTAATGTGTAAAGGGCATGTTTGTGTGTTGTCATAATGTGCCTCGTGTCAATCCCAGATGGTTTGTTGTCTAAATTGTTATCTTAATCGATTAAGTAAAGATAACAATAATTTTACACAGTGCAAGTCTTTTTAGCGAAAAACTTGCACAATTTATGTTCGATAATTGATTTTTAACGATTTTTATTTAGTGGCTTAATGCACTGTGCTGCGCTAAAGCTTGCTCAGCAGGGTTGCGTAAGTAGTTATATAGCATGGCTAAAAACAGTAAACATGCGAAACCTGTTGCGAGATAAAACCCATAACGAATGTGGCCAAAGAAATCACTGATCATACCCATAAGTAGTGGGGCTGCAGCTGCAGATAATGCAGTGAAAAACAGGATGACCCCAGCTACCGCACCGTGCTGCTGAACGGCAAAGCAAGAAATACCTTTCGAGTTTAAGGTTGGGTAAATCATTGACATAAACAGACCTGATAAGGGTAATAAGAATATTGCCCAATCAACACCACCAAATATTAAGCCTAAATAACATAGTGCGATCCCTAAGCTTAAATACAGCATCGCCGCTTGCCAGCTTAAGTGATTTAACAGCCATACCGCTAAGAAACGTCCCGCAGCGCGTAAAATAAAAAATAAGGTCAATGCGTAGGTTGCCAGTAATTGCCATGGGCCAGTGTAATCGCCAAGTAGAGTAGGCATCCACACATAAATAGCCACTTCGGTTGCTACATAAAGGGCAATCGCTAAAGAAAAGCCAAGTGCGTAAGGGTTTTTCATCATGCTCATAGTGGTGGCAAGGGAGGCAGGTTTTGCGTGTTCTTCTTGCTTTTTAGGTTTAGGGTAATCTGCACGCCAAGCTATAATGGTTAAAATTAAGCATAAAACCCCTGCAATAACATATAGGTAAGTCCAGCTAACTTTTTGCGTAATTAAAAAGCTCACTAAAGCAGGGCCTACGATAGCACCGATACCAAAAAAGCCTTCGACTAAATTCATGGTTTTTGTGTGCTCTAAATTGTTTTTAGAGATATCACCTAACAATGCTAAAGCACCTGTTTTGAATAAACCAATAGCAAGGCCAATACAGCTAAGTAGCACTACAAATATGCTAAAGCTGCTGCTTATCGCGAATAAAAAACAACTAATCGTAAATAAACCCAGGCCCAACATTATCGTTTGTTTACGGCCAAAACTGTCGGCAAGAAATCCTAAAAATAGGCCACTAAAAGCAATCAGTGCCATTGGGGCATAATGGAATGCACTGGCTTGTGTCATGCTGAGGTCAAATTCTTTTATTAACTCAGGAATGATCATACCAACCGCATCAGAGGTCATGGCAAACATAAAAAACATCATGTATGTCAACCATCTAATCATTTGCAAAGGATCGTGTGTTCTATTCATTGTTGTATCCTCATGTGAAGGCTTACACCTTTACTATGTATCTTAGTGTATAAAAGTTGTAAAAACTGCTTGAATAATTTGCTGTCGTGGTTAAAGATATATCTTAATCGATTAAGTTTCAACTTGGTATTAACAATTATGATCAACAATAAAGTGCAATTAATCACCTACGCAGACCGTATTACCGGTCAAGGTATTGATGAATTAAGTAATTTATTAAATGGCCCACTTAACAATGTGTTTGCAGGTGTACATTTGTTGCCATTTTATAATCCGATTGATGGCAGTGATGCTGGCTTTGATCCTATTGATCATAGTGAAGTAGACTCGCGTCTTGGTAGCTGGGAAGACATCAAAGTGCTTGGTGCAAACTATGATTTGATGGCTGACTTGATTGTTAACCATGTTTCAGCACAGTCGTTTCAATTTAAAGACGTGCTAGCAAAAGGCAAACAATCTGAATTTTGGGATTTATTTCTAACCAAAGACGATGTATTCCCAAATGGCATGTCGGAGGCTGAACAAAAAGCGATTTATCGTCCGCGTCCAGGTAGTTGCTTTACACCAATTAAATGTGGAGATGGCCAAACCTATGATTTTTGGACCACATTTACCGATAACCAAATTGATATTAATGTGAAATCAACAGCAGGCATTGAGTATTTAAACACTGTACTTGGCAAATTTGCTGATAATAATGTCAACATCATTCGTTTAGACGCCGCTGGTTATGCTATCAAAGAAGCAGGCACTAACTGTTTTATGCTGGACGAAACATTTGAGTATTTAAATAAGCTTTCAGCACAGGCAAATGATGCTGGTATGGAGACTATTGCCGAAATTCATAGCCATTATCAAACTCAGGTAGCAGTCGCAAAACGTGTAAATATGGTATATGACTTTGCACTTCCACCGCTTATTTTGCACAGTTTATTTAGCAATGATGCGCAAGCATTGGTGAATTGGCTAACAATTTCACCGCGTAACTGTTTAACAGTGCTTGATACTCATGATGGCATTGGCATTATTGACGCAGGTCCAATGGGTGATAAACCAGGCTTACTAAACGCCGAGCAAATTGATAACTTGGTTGAAACCATTCATGAAAAAAGTGATGGGCAAAGTCGCCTTGCAACAGGGGCTGCAGCCAGTAACGTTGATTTATATCAAGTAAATTGTACGTATTATAATGCCTTGGGTGCAGATGACTTTGATTATCTATTAGCGCGTGCGATTCAATTCTTCGCGCCAGGTATTCCACAAGTTTATTATGGCGGTCTGTTCGCTTGTGAAAACGATATGGAATTACTGGCACGTACAAATGTTGGCCGTGATATCAATCGTCCTTATTTAAATGCACAAGATATTGAAGCTGCTCTAGCAAAACCTGTGGTTAAAGGATTGATTAAACTTATTCAATTACGAAATGAGCACCCAGCTTTTAACGGTGAATTCACAGTGAACGGTGAAGGCAGTGTGTGTCGTTTAAGCTGGCATGATGATACCAGCTCAATTGAGTTAAAAGTCGACTTTACTAGCCGTGAAGTGTTCATTGTCGATCACCGCGACAGCGAACAAAGCATAGTTGATTTGGCTGACTTTTTAGCTTAACTACTTTGCCCCAATTGCAGTTGATAGTCGATTTCGGCTGTTTGCTGCTCTTTCGATAAAAATAAGGTCGCTGCTAAGCGGCCTTTTTCTTCGCTGTTTTGGTGAACAGTCGTAAGCTTTGGCACAAATCGTTGTCCTTCATCGATGCCATCAAAACCAACAATTCTGACATCTTCTGGAATAGATAAGCCCATTTTTAATGCTTCACGCATTGCAGCAAGGGCGATTAAATCACTCATACACAACAAAACGTTTGGTCTTGGTGTGCTGCTAAGCGCTTCTTTGGCGGCAATACTAGCAAAACGCTCACTACTTTCTGGAATATTCCATGTTCTATCATCACCAAGGGTGATGCCAGCATCACTGATTGCTTGGTGATAACCGCGTAGTCGCTGATGAGCGATAGACTGACCAGCTTCAAACTCGTGATGCTCGTAAACTCGGCATAGTACGTCGTTATCAAGTAAGCGCAGCCCTAAAATTGCCACCCGATCATCATTTTTTTGGAGTGCGTGTTTAGCAATATCAAAACTGGCTTGTTGGTTATTAACGTTTACCGAGGCATCGCGACCGATATTAAAATCAACCGTCACCACATGTTTTGGTACTTGTTTCAATTGTTCAACAAGTTGCTTATTACGAGGGCGGCCATAACAGATAAAGCCATCTACAAAATCGACTACGCTATTTAGGTTATTGCTATTACCAGAAAATAATAAAAGGTTAATGCCATTTTTTTCGAGTACCGCCGATACGCCCCGCATAAAGCTGCTAGCAACCGGATCTGATACCATGTATTCAACACTGTCTGGCAACACCAAGGCAACAATATTAAAGGTCCCTCTGCGCAGCGATTGCGCCGCTTTGTTAGGGCCAAAGTAGCCGAGTTTTTTACAGGCAGCCAAAATCTCCTCGCGGCGAGATTTTGATAGTTGATCAGGGCGGTTAAACGCATTTGATACGGTGGCATTTGAAACGCCTAACTCTTGGGCAATACTTTTTAGCGTCCAATTTTTTGGCTTGGGCATTATCGTCACTTAATCGATTTACTTACCTGTAAATTACCATATAAAGAGTCGAAAAAAAGTGTTTTTAGTCATAAAAATAGGCGTACCATAAAAGAATGAGAGAACAGGTCATAAAAAAGGTAAAGAGCGAGTGATTTCTAAGTTACCGAAGTGGGTTGAAGTAGGCGCATTTATTTTGGCATTGGTTGCCGGATGTGTGAATGCGGTTGGTTTACTTAGCTTTGAGCATCAAGCGGTATCGCATTTATCGGGAACAGCAACCTTGCTTGGCGCAGATCTTATGCATGGCAATAGCCTTGATGCTTTACATTTATTAGGCGTATTACTGTCATTTTTAGTAGGGTCTGGTATTGCTGGGTTTTTACTGCACAGTTCAGCACTTAAGTTAGGGCGTCATTACGATACCGCACTATTTATTGAGGCAGGGTTTTTACTCGGTGCACTTTGGTTACTGTGTAATGGCTCTGGCTACGGACACTTTTTAGCTTCTGCGGCATGTGGGTTACAAAATGCATTGGCAACAACTTACAGCGGCGCAATTGTTCGCACTACCCATGTAACTGGTATCTTTACCGATTTAGGTATTATGTTTGGTCGAGTTTTCCGCGGCGAGGCGCTTGATCAACGTAAGGCTAAACTGTTTGGCCTAATCATTTTAGGCTTTATCTTTGGTGGCTTAGCTGGGGCATGGTTATTTGCTAAATTAAGCTTTGCAGCGCTTTATGTGCCAAGCGCCATTTGTATATTGTTGGCATTTACCTATCGGGTTTATTCTCATCGAAACCCTAAAATTAATGATTAGCGATACTTTTGGGGGTTGCGCCAAAGGCTTGTTTAAACACACGACTAAAATGGCTTGGGTTATTAAAGCCTAACTGATAACAAACTTGGCTAATCGCTTCACCTTTTTGAAGTAGTTTATACGCTTTTTGTAAGCGTAATTGCTGTTGCCAAAGAGCTGGCGTAACACCAAACGCTAGCTTAAATTGCTGATAAAACTTACTGCGGCTCATACACGCTATCTTACATAACACATCAATATCAATATTCTCAGCAAGGTGCTGTTCAATATAACTAATTACATGGCTTAGTGGGGTTGCAAGCTTGCCTTGTTTACAGCTTGCTATCATTAAATCTCGGCTTTGCTGCTGTAACAGGCGGGTTATCAGTTCATTGAGTGATAAATCAATTAAGTAATCCCGGTGTTGCTCATTTTCACTAAACAGGGTGATCATCCGTTCAAGTAGTTGTTGAGTTTGTTGGTTATGCTGGGCATGAACTAGCTTTGCTTGATATTGGAAAAAGTCATCCTGTGTAATTTGTTGGTTAAAATTAAGAGCATCAACTACTTGGCTTATCTTATCGGTACTGATTTCAATCGCTAAACAGGTTGTTGGTTGATTAAGAGACGCATTAGGGAAATCGATTAACACCCCTTGCTCTGGAGCAAGCACAAATGACTGGTTTGGCAAAAATTCTTCATGATAATCACTGTCGGCAACATGCATGATTTTTTTGCCGCTGATCATGCCACAAAATAGTAACTCAGTTGAATGTAAGGCCACTTTTTGCGCATCTAAATAGGTGTCGTAAATACTTAACTCGGCATGTTCGCCAGCAAAACTAACTTTATTTTCAATAAGCACATCAATACGTTGTCGTTTTTTATCTAAACTTCTGTTGCTAACTGATGTGTTCATTGTTGCCTCGCTGTTGCCCTAAATTCTGGACAAATAGTCAAAAAGTCTGGACTAGGAATCAAGTGTGTTTTCAGTAACTGAGCTAACTTCAAATGCTAGCGGTTCATTAAACAATAACCTACCGCGTAATTTAGTCAATGCTAAATGAAACACAACAATTTGAAGAGAGAACACATTATGATTTATGCAAACCCAGGTAGTGAAGGCGCAAAAGTTAACTTTAAAGCGCAGTACGAGAATTATATTGGCGGCCAGTGGGTTGCCCCTGTAAAGGGTGAATACTTTGAAAACATTAGCCCAGTAAACGGTAAAGTGTTTTGTAAAGTACCTCGCTCATCAAAAGAAGATATCGAACTGGCACTTGATAAAGCACACGATGCAAAAGCAGCATGGGGAACAACGTCAGTCACTGAGCGAAGCAATATCTTATTAAAAATTGCCGATCGCATTGAACAAAATTTAGAAATGCTCGCGGTTGCAGAAACTTGGGATAACGGTAAAGCAATTCGTGAAACACTTGCGGCAGATGTGCCACTCGCGGCTGATCATTTTCGCTATTTCGCAGGCTGTGTGCGCGCGCAAGAAGGTTCAATCGGTGAGATAGACGAAACTACCGTTGCCTATCATTTTCATGAGCCATTAGGTGTAGTAGGGCAAATTATTCCTTGGAATTTTCCACTGTTAATGGCTGCGTGGAAGCTTGCTCCAGCTCTTGCTGCGGGTAACTGTGTTATTTTAAAACCAGCTGAACAAACGCCTGCATCAATTTTAGTACTGCTTGAAGTAATCGGTGATTTATTACCAGCAGGTGTATTAAATGTGGTGAATGGCTATGGTAAAGAAGCAGGCGAGGCTTTGGCAACCAGTACTCGAATTGCGAAGATTGCCTTTACAGGTTCAACACCCGTAGGGTCGCATATCTTAAAATGTGCAGCTGATAATATTATTCCTTCGACGGTTGAGTTAGGTGGTAAATCGCCAAATATTTTCTTTAATGATGTAATGGAAAAAGACGATGAGTTTTTGAGTAAGGCTGTTGAAGGAGCTGTACTTGCGTACTTTAACCAAGGCGAAGTTTGTACGTGTCCGTCGCGTTTATTTATTCAAGAAGATATTTACGAGCAATTTATTGAGCGTGTACTTGCCCGCACTTTACAAATTAAACGGGGTAACCCTCTTGATACTGAAACCATGGTAGGTGCTCAAGCATCACAAGCTCAGTTTGATAAGATCCTAAGCTACATCGAAATCGGTAAAAAGGAAGGGGCAGAAGTCCTTGCTGGTGGTGAAGTCGAGCAACTGTCAGATGAGTTTAACGGCGGTTACTACATTCAACCAACACTGTTAAAAGGCACCAATGACATGCGTGTGTTCCAAGAAGAGATTTTTGGCCCTGTTATTTCAATGTCGACTTTTAAAGATGAAGATGAAGCGTTAGCGCTTGCTAATAGCTCAGAGTTCGGCTTAGGTGCGGGTGTGTGGAGTCGAAACATGAACCGTGCTTATCACTTTGGTCGTAAGATAGAAGCGGGCCGTGTTTGGACCAACTGCTATCATATGTATCCAGCGCATGCTGCGTTTGGTGGTTATAAAAAGTCAGGTATAGGCCGCGAAACACATAAACTCGCCCTTGATCATTACCAACAAACTAAAAACCTATTAGTAAGTTACAGTGAGAATCCACTGGGCTTCTTTTAAAAGCAATTTCTTATTGTTGTCGAAACTACCCAAACGCCACATCTAGTGGCGTTTTTATTTTGCGTATATGTATTTCCAAACTTGCTTTTCTGTTATTAATTAACCAATTAATTAATGTTGAGTAAGGAATTTTCAATCATGATCAGAAATGTAAGGATTGAAGATAGTGATGCCATTGCGGCAATTTACAATCACTATGTTGTTAATAGTACGGTGACATTTGAAGTTGAGGCAATCACAGGTACTGAAATAGCCAAGCGAATACAGGCTAATCTTGATGCTGACTTACCTTGGTTGATTGCTGAAGCTGAAGGTAATGTCATTGGATATTGTTATGCAACACCTTGGAAAGCACGAGAAGCTTACCAACACTCAGTGGAAATCTCGGTTTATTTAGATGCTGATAGTCATACAAAGGGGATTGGCACCCAACTTTACGCCGCTCTATTTACTCAGTTAAAAACGCAAAATGTACATGCTGTTATGGCAGGCATTGCATTACCTAATGAAGCAAGTATCGCCTTGCATGAGAAGCATAATATGCAAAAAGTCGCGCATTTTAAGCAAGTTGGTAAAAAGTTCGGGCAGTGGATTGATGTAGCGTATTGGCAAGTCATTTTATAACGGACATAAAAAAGCCCGGCGAACACACAAGCCAGGCTTTTCGACAACAATTTGGTTGAGTTACCGCATGTGCAGTAACTCGGAATAAAAAAGCTTAGAGAACACACAAACTAAGCTTTTGACAACAATTTGGATGAGTCACCGCGTGTGCAGTAACTCGGAATAAAAAAGCTTAGAGAACACACAAACTAAGCTTTTGACAACAATTTGGATGAGTCACCGCGTGTGCAGTAACTCGGAATAAAAAAGCTTAGAGAACACACAAACTAAGCTTTTGACAACAATTTGGTTGAGTTACCGCGTGTGCAGTAACTCGGAATAAAAAAGCTTAGAGAACACACAAACTAAGCTTTTGACAACAATTTGGTTGAGTCACCGCGTGTGCAATGACTCGGTGTATAAAAAAGCCCAGAGAACACACAAACTAGACTTTTTGTGACAACAATTCGGTTATAAAGCTAAGTTTTGCTTAGCGCGGTTTAGGTTGTGATTAACTAAATCATTACCCGACATTTTTACCGCTTCATAAAAATCAGACAGTGCAGCAGTGTCGTTTTTCGACATGATGCGTGCGATACCACGGTTACTTAAAGCGAATGAAGTAAGCTCTCGACGTTTGTAGCCGCGTACTTCGCTTTGATTAAGAAGCTTGATAGCTTCAGTACAAAGTGATTCTGCGTGGCTGAAGTTTTTAGACTTCACACTTGCTGCGCAACGATTAAATGCAAGTTCGTATTGGCTGTTTACGTCAGACGCTTTAGCTGTGTTATTTAACACTGCTTCATATTGGCCTTGCATAATAGCTTGCGATGAATCTGAGTCGCTAATTACCATCAGTTTGTAGTCACTTTGATCAGCGATTGCAAAAGCTGAACATGTCAGCAAAGAGCTAAGAGCAAGTCGTTTTAAAAGTGGTTTAAACATGATTGGTTTCCTCATTAATCGCAGCATCGTTTGCTGATGAGTTAACTTTAGAGTAATCCATCTAAACCGACAAACGATTAAAATAAACTTGATAGATGAATTTTTTTAATCTATTGGCATGTGTTGTACTTTTTATTGCCACAACAATGCCTTAGTGTTTAAATGGGATGTTTTTTAAACATAATAATTATTTAAAATGGATTTTTATGAAACCCTTGACGCTTTACTCATCACTTATTTTTACAGCTCTTAACCTCAGCCCACTTGGTGTGAGCTTATGTAATGGCGAAGATAGCCATTCAGTAACTAACTCTGAGATTAATTGGTCTGAACTTGCTGTAAAAGATGTTGAAGCGGCCTATCAGTTATCGGTTATTAATCACCCTGGTATGTATGATGTACGTAACCCAGGCTTTGCTAAACAGCTCGAAAAAGCAAAGCAAGAAGGCTTAAAGCTGGCAGTAAAAGCGCATAGTTCACAAGCTTTTGCTGCGGCTATTTCACGTTTTAGAACTGTTCTACAAGATGGTCATGCAGGAGCGATCGATACCTTGCCCAGAGAACTTAAGCCACAAAAAAGCTGGCCGGGCTTTTCAACAGTATGGCGCGGTGATGCGTTAAAAGTGTATTACAGTGAGTTAGATGCAATTGCCAAGGGCGATAAGCTAGTGAGTTGTGATAATACAGCAATTAATACTTTGCTGGTTGAGCGTGTTTTTCGCTATTACGGCGAAGTTCAGCAGCCTGGTAGTTGGTGGAACCATGGCTGGCGACTAACAATTGATGATGGCAACCCGTTTTTGTCGCCGCTTGAAAGCTGTACATTTGAAAAAGCCGACGGTTCTACCTATAGCCTAAAATTAAACTGGACTGTTAGGCCTGATGATGTCACTGAAAAGCTTAAAAATGCCTACAATGGCGACAAGTTGCCAATTGAACTTAATTGGCCTTTAGAGAATATTGCTTGGATCAGTATGCCAACTTATGCACCTAATGAGCAGCAGCAAGCGGATTATCAAGCGATGTTGAGCGCTATTGAACAGCAGCATAGTGAGTTAATGCAAGCTAAAGCTGTGGTGCTTGATCTTCGCCATAATCAAGGTGGCTCATCGATGTGGAGTGAGCAAATAGCCTCAGCACTTTGGGGCAGTGAACAATTCAAATATGGCCGCTATAAGCTACACAAAAATACCCAAGTGTGGTGGCGAACTTCTAAAGGCAATACTGACTATTTTGGCGATGTAGTCGCAAGCTATGATACGGCTAGCCCTTGGCATCAATGGTTAAAGACAACCCACAAAAGTATGCAAGCTGCTTATGAAAAGGGTGAACAATTTTATGTCGAGATAGTCTCAGCAGAGCAACAAGCAATGCCAAAAAGCGCCAGTCAGTTTACTACACCTGTTTATGTGATTGTGCCAGGACAATGTGCCAGTGCTTGTTTAGATGCGCTGGATAGTTTTAAGCTTTTTGCAAACACACAATTAGTTGGCGCACCAAGTAGTACAGACTCTACCTACATGGAAGTGAGGCTCGAAACCCTACCTTCAGGCTTTGCAAAAGTCATACTGCCTATTAAAGTATATGTAAATAGGCCTCGCGAAAAAGGCTTTTACTATCAACCTGATATTAAATTCAACGAACTTGAATGGACAACACAAGCGCTTGTTAAAATGATAGCTGAGTTGTAATTAAGCAGTATCTTTAGCAAAGCGTTTGCTAGACTCCTGAGGGGGGGGAAAGTGCTAACCTTGCGCGAAGAAGAGCTCCACTTTTTAAGCTAATTCAGCAACAGGCTCTTCTGCTAACCAATTTAGAGCCGCTGTTTTTGACTTAAATACATTCATCACCATACCTGCTCGTTTATATAAATTACAGTAGGTATCGGTGAGCAAGCTACCACCTTCAAGCCCCTCTTTTATGACTAAGGCTGTTTTAGCCGGCGCAATGCCTTTGCGTCTAAGCTCAACAAAATACACCATTAGTTTTTCAAGAGCCCCAGGTGTTGCCATGCATGAGTTTTCAAATTCAACCAATTCATACCATTGACCATAAGCCGTGGTGAGTTTGTTGATATAATCTTGTTGCATGAAAGAGTGAGCTTCAATTATTTCTTCGTTGAACGGCCCAGTAGCAGTCGTTAAAAGCGTGTGTTCTCGTTGGTAAAACTCGACAAGACCATGTGGCTTAAAATCTTTGAATGGATAATGGTTAGTTGATACTTTGTTATGCATCCGTTCAATCCCTGAATGTTTATTAAGCTATTGATAATAGCAGTGTAATAGATTAATTCAATATTTAGCCCAACAAGATTGCTAAAATAACAATAAAAGTATTGTTTTTATTACCAAGTCGAACCGGCTTGAATGTAAATAGCATTCTGTTCTGGGCCATGTGCTACATCTAACCCTATGGTAATACCATAATGCTCATCGATGAGATAACGAAAGCCCGCACCGACTGTATCAATGGTTTCTGCCTTTGATAAATCAGAAAAATTATCAGCAGCCCAGCCCATGCCAGTAAACACATTAAGCTTTATTTTATGGGTGATTTTATAGCTTGCTTCTGCTTCAGTAACAAAAACATCCAAACCTTGATAACGGGTAGCAGACACACCGCGCAGGCTAATACTTGGCGGAATATAAACTGGTAAGCGTTTTTCACCTCGATTATTAACAGAGTCATATTGCATACGTAATGCAAAGTTAAACTTATCGGTATAACGCCAGTAATTGAGAGCGGTTAATTTTAAGCTGCTGTAATCAACTTTACTGCCAATTGCCTCATCGAAATATAAGTACTCGGCTTTATAGTTAAAGCCACGCTCAGGGTTAAGTGGGTTATCTCGGCTATCGTACTCTAACAAGGGGCCAATACCTGACGTATTTACATCTAGAGAAAGGTGTTCTTTGATAATGCCATTCTCGAGCAAGTAATTTTCAATTGGATTTTCTGCTAGACTAATATCCACTTGGCGATAAATCTGCTTAAAACCATAAAAAAAGTTACTGTTGTCATAACGTAATTTAAGATTTTGAAATACTGCAGGGCCTTCAATATTTAGCGAAAGTGGTGTGAGTAGTTTTATTTCATCAAAGGTATAAAAATCGAGATTAATACTCGCCCAGCCAACAATCCCTTGGTAGCGAATTCTGTCTTCGTCCCAAAACGTTATATGGCCAACAGCACCCCCTTTAGTGCCATTTTTAGTGCCCATTAGGCCAACTAAACTGATGCTTTGAGGTAGGGTAGAGCCCTCTTTCTTTTTTTTAGCTTTCTTTTCATTATCGTGAAAAAATAAACCAACCACACCAAGACCAGGCCCTACTGCTGGCTCTGTAATAAACGTGGGGATGGGTAAAAACGAAATGGGCTCATCAATTTTTTGTTGCTGATTACTTAATTGTTGCTCTGCTGGTTTAATTGCGTATTCATCATAGCTAGAGGCAAGGCAATAATCACTTAGTAAGCTTGCTGACAATACACTTATTACTACTACTTTTTTCACTTAATCCCTTACCTTAAATATCAATTGCTGTCTTGTTAAAGTTGATAGTTAAATTCTAGACGATGATCGCCATCCATAAAGTCAACGTTTCTATTCCAGTTAGCGAAATAGCGTAGATTCATACGCGGGTTAATCTGATAACTTGCAGCAAACTCATGAGTTAAAATATGGCTTTGGTTTAGGCCATAGTAATGGTCTTTATAATTATCACTTCCACCAATGGTGGTTAGCCAAAAAGGATTGTAATTAAGCCATATTTTGTCAGTTATAGTCACTTTTGCGTACATGCCAACTAAGCCATAGGCTCCCATTATGGAGTAACCACTGTCTCGACTACCGTCATCTTCAAGGGCATTTTCTCCAATCGATGCTCCGACTCCTGCAAGCGGGTAAAAGCTAAACTTGCCCACTGGTTTTAATGCTTTTATGTAGCTATAGGCGTTGTTTCCTAAAAGTTTGAACTATCTTGCCAGCCTGTGATCAGATCATCTATATCCTACTAGCCCGTGCAACAACAATGAGCAAAATCACAAACTGGTCTCACTATAATCAAGCCCTCGTTA
>NZ_JAMXSK010000037.1:0-25312 GCF_024124645.1 Pseudoalteromonas sp. Ps84H-4
AACGAAACAGCGCCGATGATAGTGTGGCATTTGCCATGTGAAAGTAGGACATCGCCAGGCTCCAAATTAGAGAAAGCCCGATTCGAAAGAGTCGGGCTTTTTTGCGTTTTAGCTGTCAGCTTTCAGCTGTCAGACGTCAGTTGAACTGTGGGGTTGTTTAGTACAGAGACTCCCTCAGCACTCCCTATTCATTCTCCAGGTAGGTTGGGTAGAGCGGAGCGAAACCCAACGAGTTAGCGAGTTTCTAGTTAGCAAGGGTAAAGTTGAATTGTTGGGTTGTTTAGTAGAGAGTCTCCCTCAGTAACAAAGCCTCGTAGGAGGCACTTCAGTGCCGAATTCAGACCATAACAAGCATATTCATGGCAGAAACCATTCCTACGTGATGAGAATGTCAGGTGTCAGAAAATAGATGTTAGTTGATCTACCGGGTTGTTAAGTAACTGAGTCACCCTCAGCAACAAAACGTCGTAGTAGGCACTTCAGTGCCGAATCTAGACCAGAACAAACACATTCATGGCTAAAGCCATTCCTACAAGTACACTTTGCCTAGAGCCTAGAAGCTACAGCCCCCGGCAGATGGAGACGCATTACAAAACACCTCCACCGCGCGGCTGACAGCTGGCGGCTGAAAGCTCTATTGATGTTGGGTTTCGCTACGCTCTACCCAACCTACGGCAGACTTCAAACGCTACTCTCGCTAACTCATGATCCAAAAACAAAAAGGCCAGCATATAGCTGGCGTTTTTAAATCTGAAGGTAAGCTTGATATTAAGCTTTTGGACCTGCTGATTTGATTGCTTCTGAAACATCGTATTTGGCGAAGTTTTCAGTGAAGTCTGAAGCTAGTTTGTTTGCGTATTCTGCGTACTTCTCTTTATCTTCCCATGTGTTGATTGGGTTAAGAAGTTGGCTGTCTACACCAGGTACTGCCACTGGTACATCTAGGTTAAGTACGTCGATGTGTTGAGTTTCTACGTCAGCTAGTTTACCAGATACAATTGCATCAACTACAGCACGTGTCGTTGGGATATCGAAACGTTGACCAGTACCATAAGGGCCGCCTGTCCAGCCTGTGTTAACTAGGTATACTTTAGCGCCGAATTCACGTACACGCTTCATTAGAAGTTCTGCGTAAACGCCTGCAGGGCGTGGGAAGAACGGAGCACCGAAACATGTTGAGAATGTAGACTCGATGTCGCTAGTTGAACCGATTTCAGTTGAACCAACTTTCGCAGTGTAACCGCTAAGGAAGTGGTACGCTGCAGCTTCTTCAGTTAGTACTGAAACTGGAGGTAACACACCGCTCACGTCACATGTTAAGAATACAACGGCTTTTGGCTCGCCAGCTCGGTTTTCTACTTTACGTTTTTCAACGTGCTCTAGAGGGTAAGCTGCACGGCTGTTCTGTGTAAGGCTAGTATCATGGAAATCTGGTACACGGTTTTCGTCAAGTACCACGTTTTCTAAGATTGTACCGAAGCGAATTGCATTCCAAATAACTGGTTCGTTCTTTTGTGATAGGTCGATACATTTCGCGTAACAACCACCTTCGATATTAAATACGCTACCAGGTGCCCAACCGTGCTCGTCATCACCAATAAGGAAACGAGTAGGATCCGCTGATAATGTTGTTTTACCTGTACCAGATAAACCGAAGAATAAGGCTGTGTCGCCTGCTTCACCTACGTTTGCAGAACAGTGCATTGGTAATACACCTTTTGCAGGAAGTAGGAAGTTTTGAACAGAGAACATTGATTTCTTCATTTCGCCTGCGTAGCGCATACCAGCCAGTAACACTTTACGTTGTGCGAAGTTGATGATTACAGTGCCATCACTGTTAGTGCCATCGCGCTCTGGGTCACATACAAATGAAGGTACGTTCATGACCTGCCACTCTGGGAAGTCAGCAGTATTGTATGTTTGTGGTTCGATAAACATGTTTTTGGCAAAAATGTGATGCCATGCAGTTTCTGTTGTTACTACAACTGGTAAATAATGCTCAGGATCAGCGCCAACTTCTAGGTGAGAGATGAAGTGGTCGTTGCTTTTCACGTGTTCTTCTACACGTGCCCATAACGCGTCAAACTTGTCTGCATCGAATGGGCGGTTTACGTTGCCCCATTGGATTTCGTTTTCAGTGCTTGGCTCTTGAACAATAAAACGATCTTTTGGAGAGCGGCCAGTGCGTTCACCGGTTTTTGCAACAAAAGCACCATTAGCGGCTAGAGTCCCTTCGCCACGACGAATAGCGTGTTCGACAAGTTCAGCTGCAGTAAGATCAACAAAACTAGTAGCGTTTGCAGTCATGTTTATACCTAAATTGTGAGAGATTGAACGGGATAGCTCTGGGGTTCTTAGTTTTCCCTTTTGCTAAAAGAATAGTAACAGAAGGATTAGGGATATTCGAGTGTCTGAAGGGCTTAAAAAGGCATATATTTGGCAAAAAACATGAATAATTTCAATGATACCGGTGTCATAAAATGTCACTTTTTCATGACACCGGTATCATTAGTTTTTAAACTTTTTTTAATAAAAAAGCCGCACTCAGTGCGGCTTTTAATATAATAATATTATAGTTGCAGTTTTAATTGAAAATAGACTTTATTTCTTGTTCATCGAAAATGTAGTCTTTTAAGCAATAGTGGCAGCTAATTTTCACTTCACCATTTGCTTTTACATCTGCAAGTAATTCGTCTTGGCCTACATTAACGAGTGCAGCAATAGTTTTGTCTCTGCTGCAACCACAACGGAAATTGATTGCTTGTGGCTCGAATAACTGCGGGTTGTCTTCATGATATAGACGAGTTAGTACTGTGTTTGCATCTAAGTGTAATAATTCATCATCTTTGATGGTATTACTGATAGCTTCAAGATGCGTAAAGTCTTCAACTGACTTTTCTTTGTTTACAGGCAATACTTGTAAAAATAAGCCAGCAGCTTTTGCTGATTCTGCTGTAACCTCAGTTGCAAACCAAAGGCGTGTTTTTAACTGCTCTGATTGTTCAAAGTAGTTTTCAAGACATTTATCTAAGCTATCGTGCTCTAGTGGCACAATACCTTGGTAACGTTCGCCTTTTGTAGGTGTAATAGTAATAACCATGTAGCCATTACCAATTAGTTCTTTAATAGTGCTGCCTGTTACTTCACCCTGCAGGCGAGCGACACCACGCATATTTTGTTTATCGTCACCATTAATTACAGCGTATTTTACAGGGCCATCACCTTGTAGTTGTACGGCGATTTCACCTTCAAACTTTAATGTGGCAGTTAATAAGCATGTCGCAACGAGCAATTCACCTAACAGTGTTTGCACTGCAACAGGGTAATTATGGTTCGCGATCATTTCTTGATAAGTTTTGTCAATTTGTACGAGTTCACCACGTACATCAAGCTGATCAAATATATAACGATGAAGTAAATCTTGTTGCATGAGTTGCATTACCTAACTTGATTTCAGTTTTAACAGTTCACGTCTTTGCTTTTTATCTGGTTTACGCTCAGGATGTGGAGCAAAGAAGCTGTTGTTCTTACGGGCGATAGCATTTGCTTCGCGTTTCTCAATACTTGCTTGAGTTTCTTGGTATAAGGTTTGTGCAATGGGGGCGCCTTGACGTTTTTCAAGGATCTTTTCTATTATCACAACCTTTTCGTCGACTCCTTGCAGCAGTTTTACGACTGCACCCACCTCGACGATCTTGCTGGGTTTTGTTCGTTGTCCATTATAATGTACTTTGCCACCTTGCACCATGTCTCGTGCGACTGAACGAGTTTTGTAAAAGCGGGCAGCCCATAACCACTTATCAAGGCGCACGCTTAACTCATCTTTAGTATCTTTCGACTGCTGAGTGTTACCTTTTGACACAATTGTGCTCTTTTAAAGCTGCTAATATATAGACAAAATCTACCATGAAACTTAATAACAAAGAAATAGTCATAGCTATTCCTTACCTGCTTTGTTCTGCAAAATAACCTCGTTTACAAAGTTTAATATAGGTGTGCTTGTTGAATGAAAAATGAAAAGGTACTATAGGCCAGCTATCAAGCTGTAAATTAAAAAAAGAAATAGAGTATATGGAACAACACTTACAACAAGTTAGACAGTTTTTAAACGGCTTACCACACGCCAAGCTAAGTGCACTTGTAGTGCTGTTAGTTGTTGTTTATATTGCATTTTTATCTTCAAAGTTGTTTTGGCTAGTTTGGCCAGAGCCTGATACCAAAGCATTGCCAATCAATAGCGGTTATACCACTTCAAAACGAGTTGAAACCGTAAACTCGAGACAAATCATTGAGCAAAATTTATTCGGTAAAGCAGTAGCCGAAAGTAAAAATGATACAAAAAAACAGAATAAAGTTATTAACAATGCCCCTGAAACTCGCCTCAGTATAAATCTGACTGGCATTGTTGCGGTAAGTCAAAATGATCAAGCTGGTCTTGCAATAATTGAATCACAGGGTAAACAAGAAACTTATGTGGTTGATGATGCTGTTCAAGGCACACGCGCAAAGCTAGCTCAGGTATTACCTGACCGTGTCATTTTAGATGTTAATGGCCGTTTCGAGACTCTAATGCTAGATGGACTCGACTTCACTAAAACAGTGTCTATGCCAGTATTGGCAGAGCGTGAAGAGCCAGCTTTAATGGATGGTCCTCAGCTTGATGAAATTGAACAAATTAACGCGACAGAAGATGAAGAGGTAAAAGACGCTCTTATCGAGACCCGCGAAGAAGTATTAGACGATCCAGGGAAATTATTTGACTACATTCGTGTTTCTCAAGCGATGGTAGACGGTGAATTGGTGGGCTACCGCTTAAGCCCAGGAAAAGACCCTGCGCTATTTAAGCAAATGGGATTAATGAATAATGATTTAGCTATTGCAATAAATGGCTATCAATTAAACGATTTAAAACAGGCAATGTCAGCAATTAACGAATTACGAAATAGTACTGACGCCAGCATCACTATCGAACGCGATGGTGAGCAAATTGATGTGCAATTTAGCCTGCAATAACTAGCTTTGGAGTTTTTATAGAATGGTTCACGCGCTACACCTCAGAAAAATTAAGAAAGGGTTAGCAAAATATGCAGCGCTTTTTTTATTAACAGGATTATCGCTTTCAGTTTCTGCTGTTGAATATGCAGCAAACTTTAAGGGAACAGATATTAATGAATTCATTAATATCGTGGGTAAAAACCTAAATAAAACGGTGATTATTGACCCTAGTGTGCGCGGTAAAGTGAATGTGCGCAGCTACGAATTAATGGATGAAAAACTCTATTATCAGTTCTTCTTAAATGTACTCGAAGTATACGGTTATTCAGTGGTAGAAATGGATAACGGTATTATCAAGATTGAGAAAAGCTCAGACGCAAAAAAATCAAACGTCCCTTTAATCACTGAAGATAATCAAGCCAGTGGCGATATGATGGTGACGCGTGTCGTTAGAGTGAAGAATGTTAGTGTACAAGAATTAGGCCCACTCATTCGTCAGTTTAATGACCAAAAAGATGGTGGCCATGTTGCTAACTTTAATGCTGCAAACGTGATGATGTTGACAGGCCATGCTGCATCGGTGAACCGCTTAGTGGAAATTATACGCTCAGTTGACCAAGCGGGTGATAAACGCGTTGATATCGTAAAACTTAAATTTGCTACCGCAGACGATGTAGTGTCTGTTGTTGATAATATTTACAAAGATGGTGGCAAAGGCAGCATTCCAGAGTTTTTGATCCCTAAAGTTGTTGCTGATGGACGTACTAACAGTGTGATTGTCAGCGGTGAAGCACAAGCACGAACTCGTGCTGTTGATCTTATCAGTCGCTTAGATGGAGAGCTTGAAAACCAAGGTAATACCAAGGTTATCTATTTAAACTACGCAAAAGCTGAAGATCTTGTAAAAGTACTACAGGGTGTGAGTAAAACGCTAGCAGAAGATGCGCAAGGTGGTGCAACTAAGACTCGTACGCGCAACCAAAACGAAACAAGTATTGAAGCGCACCCAGATTCTAACTCGCTGGTTATTACTGCCCAGCCAGATACCATGCGCTCACTTGAACAAGTAATAGACCGTCTTGATGTACGCCGAGCGCAGGTACTTGTCGAGGCTATTATCGTTGAAGTGTTAGAAGCTGATGGAATCAATTTAGGCTTGCAGTGGATTTCAGAGCAAGGCGGGATGATGCAGTTCAACAATGGCACAACAGTGCCTGTTGGTTCGTTAGCTGTTGCAGCTGAGCAAGCACGTGATAAAACGGTACAAAAAACGATTACAGGCAGTGAGACTGGTAATACAACGCCATATGAAGAAACTGTAGAAGGTGATTTAGGTCCTTTAGGGCAATTGCTTGGTGGTATTAACGGACTCGCAATGGGTATCGTGAAAAATGACTGGGGTGCAATTATTCAAGCAGTATCTACAGATACTAACTCAAACATTCTTGCCACACCGTCTGTTACGACCATGGATAACGAAGAAGCGTCGATGATTGTTGGTCAAGAAGTACCTATTATCACAGGTTCACAAACAGGCTCAAATAACGCAAATCCATTCCAAACAGTTGAACGTCAAGAAGTGGGTGTAAAACTTAAAGTAACACCGCAAATTAATGACGGCTCTGCAGTACAGCTAACAATTGAACAAGAAGTATCAAGTGTTAGTGGCGCTACAGCAGTTGATATTTCAGTTAATAAGCGTGCTATTAAAACTACCGTTATGGCTGACGATGGTGGCATGGTTGTGCTAGGTGGCTTGATTGATGAAGATGTGCAGGAAAGTGTATCTAAAGTGCCATTGTTAGGTGATATCCCTGTACTTGGTCATTTATTCCGTTCAACAAGTACAAATAAACGCAAGCGTAACTTGATTGTATTTATTCGTCCTACCATTGTGCGCGATGGCATTAGCATGAATAAACTGAGTCACTCGAAATATAACTTTATCCGTGGCGAACAACATAAACAAAAAGAAGATGGTATTGATTTAATGCCGTTGACGGATGCACCAATCCTTCCTGAATGGAATGACGCTTTGGTATTACCGCCAACTTACGAAGAGTACCTAAAACAACAAAACGCGAATGAGCGCAACGATGACTAATGCAATTACCGAGATTAATGACGAGTTAGTCCATGACACGACAACTACTCATGATGAGCTTTTAACAAGTGATGATCTTGTTAGCTTGCCAACGAAGCGGTTGCCGTTCTCGTATGCACGTCGCACAGGCGTATTGCTAAGCAAAAATCAAGATAACTGGACTGTGTTTTATCGCGGTGAGTTAAACCTAGATGCCCTGCTTGAAGTACGTCGTATTGCCGGTCATGGTTTTTCGTTAGAGCAATTACCAGATGATAAATTTGAGCTATTGCTAGAGGCTTCGTACCAGCGTGATAGTTCTGAAACGCAACAGATGATGGAAGATATTGGTAACGAGGTTGATTTATTCTCGTTGGCCGATGAATTACCGCAAACTGAAGATCTTTTGGCTGGTGATGACGATGCACCAATCATCAAGCTAATCAACGCGATGCTGAGCGAAGCAATTAAAGAAGGTGCCTCGGATATTCATATCGAAACATTCGAGCAAGAACTTGTTATTCGCTTTAGGGTTGATGGCGTTTTAAAAGAAGTATTAAAACCTAATCGTAAACTCGCTTCATTGTTAGTGTCGCGAATTAAGGTTATGGCAAAACTCGATATCGCAGAAAAACGTATCCCGCAGGATGGTCGAATTAGTTTACGTATTGCTGGTCGTGCTGTTGATGTGCGTGTATCAACGATGCCATCAAGCTTTGGTGAGCGTGTCGTGCTGCGTCTACTTGATAAAAATAATGCGCGCTTGAATCTTGAAGATTTAGGGATGACTGAGCGTAATCGAGAGCTATTTGCTGATTTAATCAGTAAGCCGCACGGTATTATCTTAGTAACCGGTCCAACGGGTTCTGGTAAAAGTACCACCTTGTATGCGGGTATGAGCCAAATCAACTCACGCGATCGCAACATTCTTACGGTTGAAGATCCAATCGAGTACGAGATCCCAGGTATTGGGCAAACTCAGGTAAATACTAAAGTAGATATGACTTTTGCACGCGGTCTGCGTGCCATCCTTCGTCAAGACCCTGACGTCGTAATGGTTGGTGAGATCCGTGACCTTGAAACAGCACAAATAGGTGTTCAAGCGTCATTAACTGGTCACTTAGTAATGTCGACTCTGCACACTAATACGGCAGCCGGTGCAATCACACGTATGGAAGACATGGGTGTTGAGCCTTTCTTACTTTCTTCGTCCCTGCTTGGTGTATTGTCGCAACGCCTAGTGCGTACTTTATGTAATACTTGTAAAGAAGGTCACATTGCCGATGAACGTGAGTGCCAGCTACTGGGTGTAAACCCTGCTGAGCCACCAACAATTTACCGAGCTGTAGGGTGTGAAGAGTGTAACTTTAACGGTTATCGCGGTCGTACAGGTATTCATGAATTATTAGTTGTTGATGAAACAATTCGTGAAATGATCCACAGTGGTAAAGGTGAGCAAAGCGTTGAGAAATACATCCGCAAGCATAGCCCAAGTATTCGTCAGGATGGCTGTAGCCGTGTATTAGCTGGCCGTACAACCTTAGAAGAAGTCTTACGTGTAACTCGTGAGGAAGGTTAACTATGGCAGCGTTTGAGTACCGAGCCTTAGATGGTAAAGGTAAAGAGAAAAAAGGCATTCTTGAGGCCGATACGGTAAAACAAATTCGCCAAACTTTGCGTGATCAAGGCCTAATGCCTTTAGAGGTTGTTGCTGCGGCAGAAGGCGAAAAACAAGTGAAAGGGGCTAAAAAGTCTCTCTTTAGTGGTTTTTTTAAGCCAAAGATCTCCACCTCAGATTTAGCTTTAATTACCCGTCAGCTTGCCACCTTGATTCAATCGGCTTTACCTGTGGAAGGGGCTGTAATGGCGGTCGCAGAGCAATGTGAGAAGCCACGCTTAAAGCGCATGTTGATGGCCGTACGCTCAAAAGTAGTTGAAGGCTATACGCTTGCCGATGGCATGAGTGAGTTTCCGCATGTGTTTGATGATTTATATCGCGCAATGGTGGCAGCGGGTGAAAAGTCAGGTCACTTAGATCAAGTTCTTAATCGTTTAGCTGATTACACGGAACAACGACAGCATATGCGTAGTCAAATAACACAAGCGATGGTGTATCCGACTATCCTTGTTGTATTTGCAATTGCTATCGTATCTGTGTTGCTCGGTACTGTAGTGCCTAAGATTTTAAAGACATTTGAAAAGTCTAAGCAAGTTTTACCTTGGACTACAGAATGGGTTATGGCGGCCAGTAACTTTGTACAAAATTACTGGTTTATTAGCTTGGTGGTCATAACTGCCCTAGCGGTAGGCATAAAACAGGCGCTGAAACGACCGCATATTCGCTATTGGTTTGATGAAAAAGTGTTGTATTTACCAGGTATTGGTAAAGTAGCCAGAGGTGTTAATACTGCCCGCTTTGCACGAACATTAAGTATTTTATCATCTAGTTCGGTGCCCTTACTTGAAGGAATGCGTATTTCAGGTGGGGTATTAGTGAACGAAAAAATGAAAAAATCGGTGCAAGATGCAGCAACGCGTGTCAGTGAGGGTGCCAGCCTTCGTGCTGCACTTCAGCAAACGAAGCTGTTTCCACCGATGATGCTACATATGATTGCCAGTGGTGAAAAATCAGGTGAATTGGAACAAATGCTAGAACGCGCGGCAAACAACCAAGATCGCGAGTTTGAAAGCATGGTTAATGTATCGTTAAAGCTCTTAGAGCCAGCGATGATAGCTTCAATGGCTGTTATTGTTTTGTTTATTGTAATGGCGATACTGCAACCAATTATGGCAATGAATAAAGCTGTAGGTCTTTAAATCAGGGAACGGTAGAGTAGCAGTTATTACTGTCGCTCTATAATAATTTATTGAAGTAAGTTAGAGGTATTTTTTGTGAACAAACAGTCAGGTTTCTCATTATTAGAAGTCATGGTGGTACTGGTTATCATCGGTATGATTATGTCAATTGTGGCGCCAAATATTATGGGGCAGCAAGAAGAAGCAGCAATCGACAAAGCACATCTAGATATTCAACAAATCGAAGATGCGTTAAGTCTCTATAAGCTTAAGAACAAAACGTATCCTACGACAGAGCAGGGGCTTGAAGCACTTGTTACTAAAACGAGTATTGAGCCTATTCCTAAGCGTTTTCCTGATGGTGGGTTTCTTGAAAAGCTACCAGAGGATCCATGGGGTAATCCATACCAGCTAATCAGCCCAGGAGAAATCGGTAAAGTTGATATTTTCTCGATGGGTCCGGATGGTGAAGCCGGCACTGATGATGATATCGGTAACTGGGATGAAGAAAAGCAATAATGTATATGCTTAGCCATTTGCTCAATGTTATTACTGAACAAGGCTTACTGTTATGGTAAGCCTTGGTCGTTTGCATTTGGCTTCTCGGGCAGGCAGTGCCAAAGGGTTTAGCCTCATCGAAATTTTAATGGTGCTTGTGGTAATTGGCTTTGTTACCAAAATGGTCGCTTATAGTTTCGATGGGGGGGCAGAGGAAGAACTCGAAAAACAAGCGCTCAAAATACATACCGCGATTAATATGGCATCTGAGTTCGCCATCTTGAATCAAGTTGAGCTCGGTTTTCATATAGATAAAGAAACACTTGAATTTTTGGTTTTTGATGGTGAAAAATGGATAACTTTTGACCGTGAAAAATTATTTGCACCAATTAAAGTCGATGAACGGTTTAAGCTAACACTAAATCTTGATGATTTAGCATGGGCTGAACAAAACTTACTTGAGCAGTCTAACTGGCGCGAGTTAATGAGTGGCGGTGATGAAGATAGTTTACTTGAGTTACAAAAGCTGAAAATACCGCAAGTGCTTATACTCTCTTCTGGCGAGGTGAGTGCGTTTCAATTGGTTTATGAGCTTAAAGATGAGCGTGAGCCGCAATACTTTATTGAAGGCGAATTCATGGCCCCTGTTAAGCTTCGTAGGGAACCAGAATAATGATTAAATCAACAGGTTTCACGTTATTAGAAGTAATGGTTGCACTCGCTATTTGCGCAATGGCGGGCATTGCCGCTATGCAGGCGACTGGTGAGCACATTAATCATCTTTCGTCGATAGAAGAGCAAACATATGCATCATGGGTTGCTGAAAATGTCATGGTTGAGCAACGAGCCAAAGGTGAAAAGTGGGCAGGGAAGAACGGCACAAAAGGGACGCAGACACTCGCAGGTTTTGACTGGTATTGGCGACAAGATGTCGTGCCAACTGCTGACAAAAGCTTTGTTAAAGTGACTATTAATGTATTTGCAGATGAAAAGTTAGAATACCCAGTTTATGAGCTTTCTACTTATTTAAATAAAGGTGATAAGTAGTGAAGCAACGCGGTTTTACTTTGCTTGAAGTGATTATTGCCATGGGCATTTTAGCTTTCGTGGTGCTCTCAACACACCAAATTTTAGACTCGACGACCAAAGCCAAAGATGCCTCAGATGAAACCATTGCTGAACTTAACGGTTTACAAACATTGTTTCGGCTGATGGACCAAGATTTTAGTCAGATGACTAAGCGCCAAGTGCGCAATGAAGCCGGTGATTTTCAAGATACGTACATTTTAGCAGGGCGCTACGTATTGGACAGCCAATACGATGGCATTGGCTTTGTACGAGATGGCTGGGTTAACCCAATAAACTTACTGCCACGCTCTGAATTACAAGCTGTTGGTTATCGCGTTATTGATGATAACTTAGAACGTGTTTACCGCGTTTATGTTGATCAATTAGATAATATTGAACCACGCTCTCAAGTGATTCTAGAAGATATTGAAGAACTTAAGTTTGAGTTTTTAGATGATAAAGATGAGTGGCAAGAGCAATGGCAAATAAAAGCACTTCCTAAAGCGGTTGCCGTCACCATCAAAAAAATTGAGCAAGAGCCAATTCGTCGCGTATTTTTAGTGCCAGGTGAAGGTAAAGTTACGACTTCAACACAAGGAGCGAATAGTCAGCCATGATTAGTTTTAAACGCTCTCAAGGTGCTGCACTCGTGATTGTGTTATTTATTGTAGCGCTTGCTGCTATGTTAGCTGTCGAAATGAGTGCTAATTTAATGGTGCAGGTACAGCGCAGCAGCAATATTCAAAATCATCAGCAAGCAAAGTGGTATGCGTTTGCCGCTGAAGAATTAGCAATTAAAGCGCTAAAACAAGCTAAAGAAGATGATCCAGATAAAACACATTTAGGGCAAGTGTGGGCACAACTAGGAGGGGTTCCTTATCCAGTTGATCATGGCATGTTAACTGGGACAATCACAGATTTACAGGCGTGCCTAAATTTGAATGCATTGCATGCTGAACCTGACCTAGAAAAAGATCCTAATAACAAAACAAATCCAGCACATAAAGCGCTTTTAGCACTATTAGAGAATATAGAGGATTTACCCTCTGATGAGTCAGAAGAAGCCATGGCTGATAGCGTTTATGATTGGCTAGATGCTGATAGCATTACCTATCGCTCAGGTGCCGAAGAAGACGAATACTTATCGCGAGATTATCCTTATATGACAGCTAACAGTTATTTCGCTTCTCCATCTGAACTGCGTTTAATAAAAGGTTTTAACCCACTAGTGATGGAAAAAATACTACCATTCGTGTGTGTGATCCCAGATAGTGAACTCATGGCTATTAATGTAAATACGCTACCGACAGAAAGTGCGATTATTTTAAGCTCACTCATTGAGGGGCTTAGTCTTTCTGGCGCAGAAACCGTTTTATCATCACGCCCTGAAAAAGGCTTTGATGATTTAGAAGCATTTTTTGAAGAGGTAAATCAACAGGGCGCACAGAATGTGAAAGCAGTTGAAGGCCTGTTCACCATCAACAGTGAATACTTTAAACTACAAACGCAGGCTGAATTTGCAGAGCTGCGTTTTTCGATGACCACCTTACTCCATGCCAATAATGGTAAAGTAACGATACTGGCGCGAAAATTTGGAGGCGTACAGTGACAGAAATATTGTTGATCCGTACGGGTCATACATTAACAGACAGCCTTAACTGGCTTATTTACTCACCAACAGAAGAAGAAATAATTGCTAGTGGCGATATTGCTAACGCGGCACATCTTGGTGAACTAACAGAAAAAGCACAATCACGTGAGGTCGTTGTTCTATTGCCAAGCGACCAAGTGCAATTAAAAACAGTAGCACTGCCAACTAAGTGGAGTCGTAAGCTAGAGCAAGCACTTCCTTACATGCTAGAAGAAGAAATAGCTTGCGATGTCGACGATTTATTTATCGCAATCGCTGAGCCAACAACTATCGAAGAAAAGCATGCAATTAATATTGCGATGACTGACCGAGAGTGGTTTGAGCAATGGTTAGCTCAATTTAGTGAGCACGCTATTGAAGTATTTAAAGTACTTCCTGACGCATTATTGTTGCCACGCGTTGAGGATCATACTCAGCTTCGCGCTGTAGAGTTAAATGGTCAGTGGTTATGTAAGCTTGGTGATTGGCATATAGCAGCTGTAGAAAAGAGTTGGTTGCACGGTTATTTAACCGCTATAGGTAATCCTAGTGTTGCTCATTTTAGCCCGGCAACTGACTTTCCAGACACGGTCACACTGACAGCCAAAACAGAGCAGTATGATTTGCCTTTAGCCTTGTTTGCAAAGCAATTACCTGAAGTAAGTTTTAACTTACGTCAAGGTATTTACCAGCTAAAGAAAAAATCTGCTATTTGGTGGGGCTATTGGAAAAAAGCGGCGATTGCTGCTGGCATCGCTTTAGTGTGTAGTGTAGGTGTTAAGTCTCTCGAACTTTATAAACTTAACAGCCAACTAGAAGCAACCAAAGCAGAAGTCGTCTCAAATTATCAACGTGCTTTTCCCAATAAAAAGGTACGTCCGCAATTAATTCGAAGCCAAATTCGTAACGAGCTGGCACTTATTGAGGGCGGAAACAGTGCAGGTTTCTTAGACTTAACTAATGATCTGGTTGCAATCTTTGCAGAAGTGAAAGATTTTACCCCAGAGACACTCCGCTATGATCATGGCCGCAATGAATTACGTATTCGTGCGCGAGGCAAAGATTTCCAATCATTTGGCAAGGTGAAAGCTATCTTAGAACAACGTGGTTTAACGGTTGATCAAGGTTCCTTGAATAATGATGGCGATTATGTCGTTGGTGAAATTAAGTTGCGAGGTGCTGCATGAAAGACCAATTAATTAATTATTGGCGTTCATTAAAAGAACAAGAGCAGCAACTTGTCATGGTTGCTGGCGTTGTGTTTGTGATTTTTGTGCTGGTAATGGGTGTGTTCAGGCCTCTCAATACAGCAATAGAAAAAGCTGAACAAGACAATATTAAGCAGCAAGAACTACTTGCTTGGGTAGATGACAGTATCGTCAAGCTTAAAGCCAGTGGTAGCGCGCGAGTCACCAATAACCGTAATTTAAGTCAAATTGTCAACAGTACTCGTAACCGTTATCAGATCACGATTAGCAAAATGCAACCAAATGATAATTCATTACGCTTAACAATTGATTCTGTTGAATTTAATAAACTTGTTGAGTGGCTTGATGAGCTGGTCAATTCGCAAGGGGTTCTCATCGAAAATTTAGATTTAAGTAAAGATGACAAGCCGGGCTTTGTGCGTGTAAGTCGTTTGGTACTAGAGAAGTAAGCGATGAAAAAAATTATTTTATTAATCACTGTGTTTGTGATGTGTTTTTTGGTGTTTACGCTTATTAAAACACCCGCCAGTGTTGTACTCGATTTAGCGGCACCTCATTTACCAAAACAATTGCAGTTGGGTAAAGCCAGTGGCTCACTGTGGGACGGCCGTGTAATGCAAGTGCGTTTTGATGGTGAACAATTAAATAATGTTCGTTGGCAATTATCGGGCTGGTCACTATTTACAGGTAAGTTAGTAGGTACTGTTCGCTTTGGAGACCCACGTGATAAGGCTGATATTTCTGGTCGCGCAGACTTTTCATATGGGCTATTTAATCAGTCAGTCACCGTTAAAAATACCACCTTACGTTTAACTGTTGAGCGTGCAATGGAGCGCCTAAAGCTGCCATTACCTATTAATGCTCAAGGACGTGTGATTGTTGACCTAGATGAATACAGTTCTGGTCAGCCTTACTGTGACAGCTTAGCAGGTGAAATTGCCAGTCCTAATATTGATGTGCAAGGGATGAATGGCTGGTTCAGTATTGGCCCGTTAAGTGGTCGCTTAAGTTGTAAATCAGGTGATATTGCAGTACTGGTTGATCCTGATAATCGTTTAGGGCTTGAAGCTGATGCAACATTAAAAGCGAATTTAGATTTTAAAGTTGCAGGTTATATTAAACCAGAGGCAAGCTTACCAAAAGAAGTGCATGATGCTGCAAAGTTTCTTGGTCGTGCAGATAATGAAGGTCGATATCCGCTTAACTTTTAAACTGGACTAATAGAACAATATGCAATTACCTGAGTTTTCAAAGCAGCAAAGTGATTTACTGAGCCAATTTTTGGCACAGCAACAAAATGCTCTTTCATTAGCACAAACCCAAGGCTATTTGTTTGCAGTAATTTGCGCACCAGAGCCGCTTGATGTTCATCAGTGGTTAGAAGAAATTGCGCCAGGCTGTGATGGGCAAATGGATGAGCAAGTATTGTTTGCTTTTATGGCCTTGTATCAAAAAATTAGTGAACAAGTATTTGAAACCGGCTTTTCATTACCTGTGAGCTTGCAATTTAGCTCACAAGGACAGGACTATTTAGATATTCAAGAATGCCAGCATTGGAGCCAAGGCTTCATACACGGAGCACAAGGCTACCTGAATAAGCTATTGGGAGCGCCGCACTTAGCCGATGAGCTCAAAGAAGCATTAACAACAGCCTTACAGAGCTTAGGTTTTTTTACCATTGAAAGTACTGAAATCGCCGCTATTGCAACCGAAAATGGTTTATCTGAAGGACAGCTTTGCCAGCAGCAATATGAAGTAATGAATGAGTTTGCCACTGGTTTTGCTGAACTAATAGAGGTGGCTGCGGTAAATAGCCAGCTTTATAATGATGAGGGCTGGAATTAACCCAGCTCTAATAGAATATCTGTGCAACCTTTTGCACAGCGCACAACGCCTTTACCTGGTTGATCTGTTTTTAAATCTAAGGTGAGGGCACCTTTACATGTTTCACAGTACAAGGTTTGTCCTTTGCTCAGCTTTTTTAGCATATTGCGTTGCTTTGCAAATGAGTCACTCGTTCTTTTATTAAGCGCTGAAAAATCCACTACTTGTTTAACCTTTCTTCCAATGCATTTGCGACAATACTACATACGCGGTTTAGGCGCTCGCCGTAAAAGTATAAATTAATATCTTTTTCTCGGCAGTAATGCAAATGGAATACTTGCAGCTTTTCATCGGTTGTAAATGTGTCTTCAACATACTCTAGCTCAGAGTTTGATAAATTAAGTTGGGTCTTAATATTACTTTTAGCTAGATTAGCCGCTGGGCTTCGATTTACTTTACTAGCATCAGAAAGCAAGCTTATGCCATCGCCTAATAAGCGCTCTCTAGGCTCTTTGATCAAAGGGTGGTCAATCGTGAACAATGCTAAAACAATAAGCACTAAAATAAGAAATTTTTTCATAACACAATCATCTTTGATCTAAGTAAAGGAGGTTTAGTGACAAGTTTAATAAAATGGTTGTTTTAAAAGCAAGCAGATAAGATTAAATAGTTAAAAATAATAGGTGAGATCAAAACCTGAAATTTTTTATAGATTGAGTATAATAGCAACGATAGGTTAGAAGTTTCAGAAATCTTTGAATGTAATGAGATGTATTCTGATTTGCTTAGTTGATTTTGCAAGCCTATAAATGAAAAACATATTTCCTAGTGGCGTTGAGGAATTTTGATGGATAAACAAATTAAAGTTAAAAATATCCCAACGGAAGTAAAAATCCAAAAACCGGAAAATGCTTCCCTTGATGATAGGTTTAATCCACGTAACCGAATTTATGTAAGAGCTGTAACAGGTTTACATCAATTACTTAGGCAGCGAATTGGCTTTGTAGGCATGCTTGCGTTTATGCTTCTTCCTTGGATTAATTTTCATGGCCAACAAGCTGTATTGTTTGATTTAGTAGGTCAGAAATTTAATATTTTTGGGTTGACGCTTTGGCCGCAAGATTTGACTATCCTTGCTTTCATTTTAATGCTGGCAGCGTTTGCATTATTCTTAGTGACTACTTTTTATGGACGTGTCTGGTGTGGTTATACCTGTCCACAAACTGTTTGGACTTTTATTTTTATTTGGTTTGAAGAAAAGTTTGAAGGTAGTGCCAACCAACGTAAAAAGCTTGATCAGCGTCCTATGGACTTTGATAAATTTTGGCGTAAAACTGCGAAGCACACCAGCTGGTGGTTATTTTCACTTTATACCGCCTTTACCTTTGTCGGTTACTTCACACCTATTCGCCAGCTACTACCAGATCTGTTTACGCTTGATGCAACAGCGTATTCGTATATTTGTTTAGCGGTATTTGCGGTATGTACTTATGGTAACGCGGGTTGGATGCGTGAAATTATGTGTTTACATATTTGTCCTTATTCACGCTTTCAATCAGCGATGTTCGATAAAGATACCTTCACGGTAAGTTATGATGAAGCGCGCGGTGAAAGCCGTGGCCCACGTTCACGTAAACAAGATCCAAAAGAGCTTGGCTTAGGTGATTGTATTGACTGTAACTTGTGTGTGCAGGTGTGCCCAACCGGTATCGACATTCGTAATGGTTTACAATATGAGTGCATTAACTGTGGTGCGTGTATAGATGCATGTGATGGAGTAATGGATAAAATGAATTATCCACGCGGACTTATTTCGTACACCACAGAGCGCAATTTAGAAACGCCTGATAATAAAACTCATGCGTTGCGTCCTAAATTAATTGGTTATCTCGTTATTTTAGTAATCTTAACAGGTGCTTTGATCACTAATATTGCGATGCGAAAACCAATGGATTTTGACATTATTCGCGACCGTAATCAGTTATACCGAGTTGACTTTAACGGCTTGGTCGAAAACACCTACACACTAAAAGTGATCAATAAAGCTCAGTACGACCAGACGTTTAATATTAGTGTTGAAGGGTTAGATAACTTTGAATACATAGGTAAGCAAAGTTTTACCGTTTCATCTGGCGAATCGTATAACGTACCTTTGTCACTGGTTGTTGATCCCTATGATTTGAAGAAACCGATGACTAAGTTCGAATTTATACTTTCTGTTGATGGTCAGCCAGATGTGCAGATTTCGCAGTCGAGTAACTTCTTTAAAGGACAATAATTCAGTACACTGAGCAGATGAATAAAAAGCGGGGTTTTCCCGCTTTTTTTATATGATGAGACATTATGAGTAAATTTAGTTTTGTTGACCTGACGCCTGATTCAATTTTAGATGCAGTCGAGAGTATAGGTATTTATGCTGAATCAGGTTTATTGGCTTTAAATAGCTACGAAAATCGTGTTTATCAATTTAAAGCAGAAGATGGTCATCGTTATGTCGTTAAGTTCTACCGACCTGAGCGTTGGAGTAAAGAGCAAATTTTAGAAGAGCATGCATTTGCCTTTGAGTTGGCCGATGCAGAGGTGCCTGTTGTTGCACCTGTGCTAAAAGATGGGCAAAGCTTATTTGAACATAATGGTTATTTATTTGCTTTGTTTCCAAGTGTTGGTGGTCGAATTTTTGAAGTTGATAATTTAGATCAACTCGATGTGCTTGGCCGTTTAATCGGACGAATGCACCAAGTAGCAAAAGCCGCTCCTTTTAAACATCGTCCGGTGATCAGTTGCGAAGAATACCTACAGACAGCTAAAGTTCAGTTACAAGCAAGTAACTTGGTGCCCATGTCACTTGAAAACCCTTTTTATACTATTTTAGATTTAGTTATCAAAGAAACCACCGAGCAGTATAAAAATGTTGAA
This sequence comes from Pseudoalteromonas sp. Ps84H-4, assembly GCF_024124645.1. Lineage (NCBI taxonomy): Bacteria > Pseudomonadati > Pseudomonadota > Gammaproteobacteria > Alteromonadales > Pseudoalteromonadaceae > Pseudoalteromonas > Pseudoalteromonas sp. Ps84H-4. The sequence continues at coordinate 19,019 of NZ_JAMXSK010000037.1, forward strand.
ACTATCCGCCTGCACGGCGACTGTCATGCTGGAAATATATTGTGGTCAGGTGATGCATTGATGTTTGTTGATTTAGATGACAGTCGTCAAGGTCCTGCAATTCAAGACTTATGGATGATGCTCAGTGGCGATCGTAACAATCAACTGTTACAGTTAGACACCTTAGTGGCTGCTTATGAAGAATTTTGTGACTTTGATCACAGCCAATTAAAGTTAATTGAGCCACTTAGAGCGATGCGCATGGTTCATTATATGGGCTGGCTTGCAAAAAGGTGGGATGATCCGGCATTTCCTCGGAACTTTTCTTGGTTTGCTGAAGACAAATACTGGGAACAGCAAATATTAGCCCTAAAAGAACAACTTGCAGCGTTACAAGAAGCGCCGTTAAAATTATTACCATAAATTTTAAATTTAATTAGAGACGAGAAAACAATGTTCAAAAAATTAAAGTTAAGTCTACTTATTTTATGTTTACCATTCGCAGCATTAGCAGCGAATTTTGAAGCGGGAAATCAATACGAAGTATTAAACGTTGAAAAAAGTAAAGCGCCGCAAGTTACAGAGTTTTTCTCATTCTATTGTCCACATTGTTTTCAATTTGAGCCAGTTGCAAAAGCGCTTGCGTCTAAATTGCCAGAAGGCACAGAGTTTGTAAAAAGCCATGTTAACTTTTTAGGTGGTGTTTCAAAGCAAACACAAAGTAACCTAAGTTATGCTTATCTAATTGCTAAACAGCATGGTAAAGGCGAACAAGTTGCTGACCAAATTTTTAATAGCATCCACAAGCAACGTGTACTGCTTCAAGACCTAAAAGATGTTAAAGCATTACTGGCCACTAACGGTATTACAAGTGACGTGTTTGATGCTGATATTGCGAGTATGCCAGTGATCAGCGCAGAGAAGGCAATGCGTGACAAGCAACAGCAGTACTCAGAGATGGGCGCATTAACAGGCGTACCTACTTTTATCGTTAATGATAAATATAAAATTAATTTAAATACCATCAAGAGCCAACAGATGCTTGATGAGTTAGTCGCATTTTTATTAAAACAATAATGTTGGAGTGATGAAGTAATGATCAAGTTAGTAAAGGCTGCATTAATGGCTATGACGCTAGGTTTAGCGGCTAATGCAACGGCAGCGCAATACGAAGAAGGGAAGCATTATGAAACAATTGATGCACGCGCTTCTAAAAAGCCAGAAGTAAAAGAGTTCTTTTCATTTTATTGCCCGCATTGTAATAACTTCGAGCCAGTAGTAAAAGAGCTTAAAACGCTTCTGAAAGAAGGTGTTAAGTTCAAAAAGAGTCATGTGAACTTTTCCGGCCCTCGTGATCCAGAAATTCAAACTATCTTAGCGCAGGCTTATGCAACAGCGAATGTATTACCACAGAAAGATGCATTAGTCGCGGCTGTGTTTAATCATATTCATGGTAAGCGTGCACGCATTAATGAATTAGCTGATATGAAAGACATCTTCGTTTCACAAGGTGTAACAGCAGAAGACTTTGATAAGTACTACAACAGTTTTTCTGTACGCACGATGGCGTCTAAAATGGCACGTGATCAAGAGTACTATCAACAAAAAGGTGCTTTAAAAGGCGTTCCAACCTTTATTGTTAACGGTAAATACCGTTTAATCTTAGGTGCAGACTCAGGTATTAGCGATGCTAAAAGCATGGCTGGTTTAATTAATTACCTAGCAGATAAGTAAGCTTAGCTTAATTAAAATAAAAGCTCCGTTCGCGGAGCTTTTTTGTTGGTACAGCACATGCAAAAATTATTAGTTTCAAGTTGTTTATTAGGAAACCCTGTTCGTTATGATGGGCAATCGCAAAATTTACTTCATCCAGGCTTAGAAACACTCAAACAGCAGGGAAGGCTCATCGCATTCTGTCCTGAAGTAGCTGGTGGGCTGCCCACGCCAAGACCGCCTGCAGAAATAAAAGCAGGAAGAGTACTTACCAAAGATTCGCAGGATGTAACTGTACAATTTGCTTACGGCGCAGAACAAGCACTTAAGCTTTGTCAAAAGCAGGGCATTCGTTATGCATTATTAAAAGAATCAAGTCCTTCATGCGGTCGCAATACTATTTACGATGGTAGTCATTCTGGAAAGAAAATTTCAGGCATGGGATTAACTGCAAAGCTGTTAACCGAGAATAATATAGCAGTATACAGCGAGCAGCAGTTGCCAGCGCTATTTGCTGCGCTGGCAGAGAAATGATTTTATTTGCGTTGCAAAAACACACCTGATTCGATGTGGTGGGTATAAGGGAATTGATCGAAGATCGCAAAACGTTTTACTTCATGGGTTTTACATAGGTGATCAAGGTCACGCTCAAGGGTATCCGGATTACACGAGATATAAATAATATTGTCGTAGTTAGCAACTAAGTCACACGTTAGCGTGTCCATGCCTGCGCGTGGTGGATCTACTAAGATTGTTTGGCAGTTATAGCTTGTCAGGTCAATGCCATCTAAACGAGAGAAAGTACGCTCGCCTTTCATCGCTTGAGTAAACTCTTCACTCGACATACGAATGATATCTAAGTTCTCAACTTTATTCTGCGCGATATTGTATTGCGCTGAGTAAACCGATGATTTTGAAATCTCTGTGGCTAATACCCGGTCGAATGAACCCGCAAGAGCAATTGAGAAATTACCATTCCCGCAGTATAGCTCCAGTAAGTCATTGCTAAGTGGCTGGCATAGTGCTTGTGCCCACTCTAGCATCTTGATATTCACTTTCGCATTCGGTTGCGTAAAGCTATTTTCGACTTGTTGATAAATTAATTCTTTACCGTTTACATTAAGACGCTCAATGACGTAATCGTTACCAATCACTTCTTTTTGCTTACGCGCACGGCCAATAAAATCAATTTTAAACTGTGCGCTTAATTTTGTTTTCAGTTCTTTAATTGCTTGTAACCACTGCTCATCTAATTGTTTGTGATATAACAAGCTAACAAGGATTTCACCACTTAGGCTAGAAAGGTAATCAATTTGAAATAACTTACGGCGCAGAATTTCGCTGCCCTTTAAGTTTTCGATCATGGCTTGCATCACTTCACCGACTAAAGGTGCTGCAGGGTCAAACTCATCAACACGAATTTTCTCTTTGGTTTGCTGATCAAACATGATGTGAAATAAGTCTTCACCCTCATGCCATACACGAAACTCTGCACGTTGGCGGTAATGAATAGGATCAGAGCCAAACACCTCTAATTTTTCGACTCCAAAACGTCGAAACTGGTTAGTGATGCGCTGCTCTTTCTCACTCAATTGTGCATCGTATTGAGTTGTATCAATTTTTATAACCGCCATGGCTGATTACCTTTTATCTCTTAGCTTTATAACGGCGCTATTGTAGGGAGCGCTGAGGATTTGTCTAGTTTTGTTATTTATTTTAGTGTCGTTTTTTTATACAAAAAACTTAAGTTATGTGGTTTTTGGCCGATAATGAGATAACCATAACATGGAGTCGGATCATGAAAATTGGCAATCTAGGCTATATACCTAATACAAATGTGAATAAATACAATGGCAAACAGGCACTGCAGCAGCCTGCCATTCAAAATCGTCAAGACAGTTATCAGCAACGCGGGCGAGAGCTGGCGGCAAAAGTTCTTGATGATAAACTAGCTGCAGCTCTTGGCTTACCTAAAGCTGAAGAGAAAAAAGATAAACCGCTATTTGATTTTGAAGAGATCGTTAAAAACGTACTCGACTTTGTTGGCGGCGCACTTCGCAAAGCAAAAGCCGATGGTGCTGATGATGAAAAACTCAAAGGCATGCTAGGTGATGCACGCAAAGGTGTGCAAATGGGTATCGACGATGCGTATGATGAGCTCAAAGAGTCAGGCATTCTTAATGATGATATAAAAGAAGGCATCGAAAAATCTAAAGAAGGCATCTATAAAGGTATAGATGAGCTAGAAGATGATTTATTCAACCCTAAACCGAACGCAGTTTCAGTAAGCCAAGCTCAATACCTTAGTTTAAGTAATAACGCAGAATATACTTTTACAACGGCTGAAGGTGATGAAGTAAGTATTAGCTTTGCAGATGCCTATGAAAGTAAATCGGCAAGTAGCTACAGTAAAAATGGCGATAACGAAGCGTTTGTTAGTGAATCTTCGCAATCACGCGACTTGTCATTTTCGATGACAGTCAATGGCGATTTAAATGAGCAAGAGCAGCAAGCTATCAATGAATTGATGGAAGACTTGCAAAGTGTCAGTGAGACATTCTTCTCTGGTTCATTAGAAGAAGCCTTTGAACAAGCGAAAGAGTTGAACTTAGGTAATGAACAACTCGTTGGCTTTACGATGGATCTGAAACAAACCAAAACAGTGGCTGCGATAAAAGGCTATGAAGAATATAAACCAGCTCCTGAAAAAGAAGTCGCCGAGAAAATAGCGCCGTTTAATGACGACCTAAAACAGGCATTTAATAAAGCCGGCGACATAGGTTTGCAAAATGAACTAGCTGGTATCTTACAATGGTTGAATCAAGACAAAGAGGAAGTCAGTAAGTTAGTTGATTATACCAAAGCAATGTTCGAGCAAATGAACAAGTTGCGTTCAGCTTCTGAGCAAGACTCATAACCGCAACTTTCTTTTTCTAAAACTGCATGGCAAACTGCTGGCCTTTGATGATCCGAGGTAAGCAGTTTGTCAGTCCATATTATGGTGTTTGATTCAGGTATAGGTGGAACCACTGTACTTGAACAGATCCAAGCATTGATCCCAAATGCTGATTATAGCTATTTCATGGATAATGCATTATTACCTTATGGTTCTCAAGGCCAACAAACCATTATTGACCGCTTACTTGCTTTACTTTGCTTTATAGAAAGTAGAGCGCTGCAGGTAGATATACTAGTAATAGCCTGTAACACCGCTTCAACATCAGCCTTAGAGGCAATTCGACCTTATACTAATATAGAAGTTGTCGGTGTAGTGCCAGCGATCAAGCCTGCGTGCGCTATAAGTAAAAGTAAACATATCGGGTTATTGGCAACCCCATCAACAACCAAGAGTCGCTATACTGCAAACTTAATTAGTACTCATAGCCAAGGCACTCGAGTCAGCTTATATGGTTCAACGACGCTTGTGGAAATTGCAGAAGCACTATTTCATACGCAGATACTTAATGAAGCAAAGCTTGCAAAAGTATTGAGTGATTTAGCGATAGCAGAAGAGATAGATGTGTTGGTACTTGGCTGTACGCACTTTCCATTACTTGCCAGAGCGATTAGTGATTACTACAAACAACGGATTATACTTATTGATTCAGGCAAAGCGATTGCTAAGCGGGTTGAGAGTTTAATCTCTTTACGTGGCTTTACCTTTACAACAGGTAAAAAAAAGCCGCTGCACTATTATGCAACGGCTCCTATTTGTCATTCGCAATTAAGTGTAGAACTCATTACGCTGACTGATCAGATCCCTCGCGGAAACCATTAGCCTCGTTCTCTTGTTTTTGTTTTGCTTCACGTACTTTTAAAGTACGTTGCTGGAACTCACTATCATTTAATTGATTAATTGCATTATCTGCATCCACTTCAGCCATTTCAACAAAACCAAAGCCACGGCGTTTACCTGTATTTTTATCTTTTAATAAACGTACGTTGAACACTTTGCCTTGTTCTTCAAATAAAGCACGAACAACACCTTCATTTGCACGATAAGGTAGGTTGCCAACATAAAGTGTTTTTGTTTTTACTTCGGCCTCCTCACTTGACGTTGATGAAAGAGCTGCGATAACTAAAGCACCAATTAATAAGCCTGCACCAAATAGCAATGCTGGGTCTAACGCTAAGCTCGCAAATACAAACTTAACAACAACAAACCCTAATACAGCAAGAATAACGGAGAAAAGAAAAGATTTTTGATCGGGTAATTTCATTTTGATCTACCAATAAACAAGAAATAAACATTAATTTAACATTGTGAACTTGCTATCTTAACGAGTTAAATGAACATAGCAATGAAATTTGCATTAAATTATGAATATTGGCTTAAAAAACAGCCATAATCGCAACCTGTTTTGCTATTTTCGGTAAATTTAGTTCGCTTTTTGAGCGAACAGTAAAAAAGATCAAAAAAAAGTGTTGATCTGTTTTTAGATCTCCCTATAATGCGACCCCACTGACACGGCGGACAGCAACGAAAGACGCTGAACAACGTAGCAGAGAGTTAAGTGAAACTTCGGTTTCAAATTATCGAAAGAAAGTTTGAAATTAAGTATTGACTCGAAAAATTAAGGATGTATTATACGCATCCCTAGC
>NZ_JAMXSK010000038.1:0-24436 GCF_024124645.1 Pseudoalteromonas sp. Ps84H-4
TTGGTATCCATGCCGCTGGAGCATTCGCAATTGCCATGGGGGCTAGCAGAAAGGTTGTTATGTTTTGGTTTACCTTGTCACTGCTGGTTTGTTCGTTACTATTTGGATTTTTGGCATCATTGGGGATCACTCAGATAGGAGAAGAAAAACAGCTTCCCTTTATGTGATGGCACAAAACAGAAGCTTTTCCGGTAGCCAGCCACAAGGCTGGTTACCATTACTTACAAGTTACCAATACTCTTAATCGGTAACTTCACTCCACGCCAAATTCAGGCTCATCCCCATACCTATCTCAACTATCTCAGCTACACTATTAACTTAGGCTAGTACAAGCTGTTAAATCGAAACGAACACACATATCACGAACAAACTCTTCACTGAAGTATGGATATAAATGATGTTTCATAAAAATGAGAGTGCTTTGACCGCCATAATTCAGTTGAGTAAGCTTGAACTTAGTAGTGATTATTTAAACAAAAAATTTAACGATCATCGGTTATATACAGCTGCGATTTTATTGATACTCATTCCTCTTGGGCTTGCAGAGGGTATTTTTGACTACAAATCGCATCCTGAAATAAAGAGCGAGTTATTTCAGCTGAGACTTCACTTTCTTCTATTAATGATACCTGCCTGGATTATTTTAAAATCAAGCAGTTTGAAATTAGCTACGGCAACAATTTTAATAACGCTGGTTTTTTCTGCGTATCTCGGCATAAAAATAATAGAGAACACTGGCGAAGACTTAGTGACAACAGTGAGTAATGTTGCACTCTATCCCTTTTTTATCTTTTTTGTTCTCATCGGCTTTTCTATCTACATTCAGATTTTTTTTCTTACTGTTGCATTTTCCTTTGTTGTTCTATCCGAAAACCATGGCGTACTGGATGAGTTGATACAAAACGTTTATTTTCAGATCTCAGTGCAATCGAGCGTTTCAGCATTATTTATTATGCTCGTTTTTTCATGGAGTTATTATCATCGTTACAACCTTCAACTCGCCTTAGAGAAATCCTCTCAGACAGATCCATTAACAGGTGTTGCAAACCGGCGTTACTTTGATAGCAAACTTAAATCAGAAGCAAGCCGAAGTGCTCGCTCAAGCAGTGATTGCGCCCTTATCTTACTTGATATAGACCATTTTAAACGCATCAATGATACTTTCGGCCATCCTACAGGAGATCGCGTTATTTGTGCGCTCGCGGACTTATGCGTAAACCAATCAAGAGAAATTGACCTAGTTGCCAGGCTTGGTGGAGAAGAATTCGCCGTTATTTTACCGGACACCAACATAACTGATGCGAAAAATCTTGCAGAGCGGATTCGAAAGCACGTCGAGGATATATCTGTGACTGGTGATGCCGGAGAAATTGTAAAGTGGACTATCAGCTTGGGGGTATCATCCTTGCCAGAAAGTAGAAGCAGTAGGTATACAACTGAAATTGTTATGGAGATGTTTATCAAGAAAGCAGATAACGCACTTTATGAGGCAAAGAGAAAAGGGCGGAATCAAACTGTATTGTCGCAATAAAATGTGTTTTAAAAAATTTCCTTTTTTATTCAATTAAATGCCAAGCCAAACAGAGCAACGGATGGGATTTCGCTCAGCTCAAGTAAAGAGCTTTGCCTTGAGTAGCTATCATAGTCCAGGATAATAAGCTTCTCAATTGCTATATTGTTAAAACAGTTATGTTACATGTTACGATAATCTAATCTCCTTATAAACTCGCTCAGCCCAATGTTTAATTGACTCATTTTCAAGGAATCCTTTATTTTCAGATGATGATTTTGGATGAGGCACACGCTTATATCTATCACTAAAGAGCTTTTTGATTAGCGTTGTAGGCCATGCCAGTGATTTTTTTAATAACCTGATTTCCAACTCTCGAAGAGTGCGTTCCCAATCAAATTGGACATGCGGCTTCAACAGGAGTGTCGATAGTCTGTTCTTATTATCGGAAGTATCCACTTCTATCAATGCGTACTCTTGACCATCCTTTTCAATTCGATGAAAAGCCAGACAACGTGGGTTACCATCTACAAGCAAGTGTTTGGAGTAACCATCAATAGTGGGGAGCTTTCGGATTTCCCTGTGGATGTGGCGGTAACCCGACATGCCAACCAATTGCAGCACCATAGCGTTAAAGGCTTCAAATTTATCCGCATAGAGATGTGCGTCGTCGCTCTTGTCTTCCATGCCATCATAATCTGCTGAAGGTAATGTACCGTGAGTACTGGCCTCATCCGTACTTACTTCAAAGCCAGTATTTTCTGGAGAGTCTGACGAGTCGCCCTCCTGGCCCAAACAGCCAGTCTGTCCTTTTCCCTTACCTATGCGAGTTGTCCGAATGGGATTAGCAAACTCAAATGCGACGGCTGGCGTTTCAATCCGGATTTCTGTTTGATCAGTATCTGGCTCTTGTTCGTCATCAATTTCCAATTCCGGGCCGGATTGCGGGCCGGGCCGAACAGCATACCCCTGGCCTGCTCGCCTCTCAGCGAATCGGGGATCGACAAAATCGACATAGGCGGGACAATCACAGGTTAGATTAGAAACACCATAAATCTCATACACAAAAAACGCTTTTCGTTCCTGATCGTAATGACCACGAAGTGTCAGCTCAACACCTGCGAGCGGTGGTGGTTCAAATTGAAAACGCCACAGACGGTACTTGTCTGTGTCATAACCGTTTTGAAGTTGGTAGCGGGCAACACTTTCAAAAGACAGCTTAGCTTCCTCATCCAGCAATATCCAGGCTAACAACCGTCTTAATGCATAGTCACCTCTGACGTACAGCGGCAGAGTGCAGGTTGGCAGAATATTGACGAGCGCCTTGCTCAACTTATCTAAGCGCTGGACATCAAACTCCTGAGAGAGTCCGTTGGGGATCAAAGCTAAACGCGTTATATAGGCGTGGTGGAAGAACAGCACTCGCGCTAATTCGAGCTGAGGAAGATAATACTGCGTTCCACCAAATTCAAAATTAAAGCACCATTGCTGTCCATCATCCTGCCGATTTACCACCGGAATTGGACAGGCTTCGATAGGTTCAGTACGCCAATGACGAGTATTTTCTATCACAATACGGGACTGGAATCCGGCAGGGCGTGGTTGTTCGCTTGCATTGACCACCCTGCGTCTTGCTAAGACCGGAATTTGAGAGACACCAAAATATTGTTTCTTTTGGCCTGGTGCCAGTTTGACATTAATGTGCCAATCAGGGCCATCATGGCGGCGAAATAAAGAGCCAATCTCCCGGATAACACTGTTATTTTCTATACCTTTGAACTTCATGTTCCGTATCCACTAAATTTTCCAAATACTGCCTGGCAGGCTCCATCATTCGTTCTTCACTCAATCCGGCGTTTCGCAACAATCGCCACCTTGGCGGCGACTCAAAGAGAACCCGTAAATCGTCATAGGCATTTTGCAAGCGTCGGATCTGGTACTGGGGAACGCTTTCCGAATTAGCCACCAAAAATGCCGATGTACATGGCATTTGATGGAGGTTTTTCTCAAGGGTTGAGAGATTGCCAAGCAACTTAAGGTAGTAGGTTCTTGAGCGCCTGGGCCCTTGTATATTTGCATTCAAAAACGTAGCCAGTTGTCGAAGTGCTTGCAGATATTCCCGATCCCGTTTGTCCCAATCAATACGTGGTACGTTATGGTTTGCCTTGTCTTGTGCATAACGATGGTTAACGTCCAACAGCCAGTCGCGATGATTCCGATAGAGCCTGGCATACAAATCCGGTGATTTTTTTCTGGCTTGAAGGGGTTGACGAGATGACAACAATTCGAGCCAAGCTTCCTGATCTGGCGTTTGACTGCTCGACTGTTGCATCACAACCTTAACTTGTTGTGGCGTTTTACGTGTTGGTTTCCGGCTAACTTCATCAAGCACATCGTCTATCTGCCAGTGGTTATCCAGCAATGCCTGATGAACAACAATATGCTGAAGATAATTGAAACTTTTTCGATGCTTGCGGAAGATTGCTTTCAGCCAGTCTGAGTCATCAATATCGGAACTGGGAGGCATCAGACGGTTTCGGATTAACCAAGCGGCAGGCCACACCTTTAATACCTTATTTTTTATCACTGAGTGGTCAATTTGGGCTTTTCCCCGATAAAAACCCAGTCGATAAGCAAGGCTGCGATAATACTCTGTCCATTGCTCAAAACTGGGGGACGCTTGCGCCGGCCGAACTAACAACCATCGCACCTGAGTGGTTATCCAATCAGATACTCCCATTCCCTTTTGCTGTTTAGTCTCATGACAGTGTTCAGGTGCAGCAGCGATAAAGCGATGACGTTCAATCAGGGGGCGAGCAATCCGCGTATCCATCAACACACCGTGTTCGGGGCACGATTCCACCCCGGCAACCTGCCATTCTCGTCGCCAAAAATACTCACAAAATTGTTCACGTTGAGCGGCTATGCAACCGGGGCAGTACCTGACAAAACGCGGGGATTTAATGCGAGAGGCGGAAACTCCTAATGCCAGATGAGCGGCACCCTGAGAACCCTGGTACAACCAATTCATGCACTGAAGCCGTCGAGCCTCTGGAACAAAAGGTGCGTAAAGCGGAAATAAAGTATGGCTGTAGATCAATTTTTCGGGTGTGAACTCCTCTGGAAGCCAGCGAGAGAGCGTTGCAATATGGTTAGGTAAGTCTATCGTTGCGATAATACTGCGAGATTCGAAGACCTCATCCAACAGTTGCTTTGGGCTGGTCAGCCCTTGCCGGACACCCGCTCTTGCCACGGCGCTATACATCAACTCCTCTGTGTAAGGTATAGGAAAATTCAACACGGCCATCACCCAAAGGAATTAACCCAGTCTTGGGCATCAAAAAGCAAGCCGTTGCAGCCAAGTGATTCCTGGAAGATTTCCTCATTGGCGGACTGAGAGAATAGAAAGCGCAAGTCTTCTGAATCCAGGGTATGCCAGTCAGCTTTCTTCATCGCCTTAAGTTTGGGGGTGGATGACGCTGGCTTTTCTATCTCTGCACTCTGATACCAAGAGAGGATCAGCGGCATAAGATCCTTCATCACAAGGCCTGGATGATCCTCAAAAGCTCTGTTGATCAGAGGTTCAAGCAGCTCAGAGGCATACCCCATATCAACCAGCATATTATGCAAACGAACAGCTTGTTCATTACCCCCATACTTGACTACGGTATCAATGCTTTCCTGGTTGGAACGCAGCAGGTGGCTCAGTTCCAGTATTTTTCTATCCACGTCGGGGATAGTCAGATCTGAGTAACGCGCAATTTTTGTCACATCACCCGACCGTAACGCATCAATCATGGGGTGGATAGGTTTTAGCTCATCCTGGTAGACCTTTCGCATCAAGGCGGGGGTAATGCGCTCAATGCCGGTGACAACAGCCCGGATCTGTGACAAAACAAACAACTTGATGACGACATCCATAATGCCTTGTGAAAGCTCGTACCAAGTATATCTAATCTCATCGGTCACTTCAGGGGATGCTTTAGTCAGCCATTGATACTTCCACAAACGGCCAGTGAAGGCTCCCCACTCGGTACGGGATACCTCCTGCTCGCCTGATGGTTTGCTTAAAGGCTCCCATAGTATTGAACCAAAACCTGCACCACGACGAGCGGACCGCAGATCCAGTTCAAAGACAGATCTGGCCTTTGGTGTCCCCACCATGACAACCGGGACCGAAATTTCATTAACCAGTGTGACAAAGAAATTGAGCATGCGCTCGGCACCACCTGAATTCTTAACACTCAGATGCTGGATTTCATCAATCACTAACAGTCCAATTGCGTGGGTGTTGGCAATGTGTGCCATTACCGCAATCAAGGTTTCTACGCTATGTCGTTTTTCCACGTAGCGACGTACGTAATTCGTGGCGAGTACCGCGTCAATTTCCCGAAAGAAGTTATGACACAGGCTTTTCAACGAACCGTCATGCGGGCAGTCAATTTTAAGGAAAACGATCTGTGTGAAGTTGTAGGCTTCGTGATATATCAACTGGGGATAGGTTGCCAGAATACGGTTCAATGAGCTTGTCTTGCCTGAACCAGAACAACCGATGAAAGCCAGACTCTTAGCGGTGGATTCCACATGCTCGAACCGGAAAACAGCCAAATCCCCCTGCATGACACGCTCATAACCATTCTGGATGTGGGCATTCAGTTCGCCTGTCGCCAGATTTCTGCCAACATACCCTTGTCGAAGCATGACTGATAATTTTGACTCCAGTTCAATGTGACGGGATAGCGGCTGGAAAAAATTATCAAGTAATTGAGATATGACATGAATACGGGTCTGGCCATCAAGATAAACGTCGGTTGGGCGAAACGTAATTTGACCCGATAACCCGTCCTTTAGCTGACGCCGGTCCAGAATCGGCGGCAAAGCTTCAATGAGCGGGTTTCCTTGGTACTGACTTATCCCGGTATCATTATAAATTGCCTGCACCATGCCTTTGGGTAGCGTCATTCATCATCTCCAAACAGGTCATCCAGAAAATCTGGGAAAGCCCCATCTTCGGGCTGATCAGTCAAATACCTGACATCTGCTTTGGGTTTCGGCTCAGTAGCCTTGTTATCCGCTCGACGTTTCTGGCGTTCCTGCTCACGGGCTTCCCGTCGGTTTTGATTGATGCCAACCAAAGTTTCTGTTTTTGATTCACCAAAGTAGGAAGGACGTAGCTTTTCCGCGTTTTGGATGGTTTCCTGAATCACATTTTCCAGCGATCTTTTGCTTTCCCTCTCTTTCAATTTAGCTGCTGCTGTTGATTTTCGTTGTTGCTGCTGGCTGTCCCATAACTCCCACATCGACCGGCCCCTAAATTCCCTTGAGCGGTCTGTTAGCGAGCACTCCCAATAATCTGATTTTGTTGCATCTGGGAAGACATAAATGATGTCGGTTACCGCGGGGTCATACGCCGCCATAAAGGGGCCAGGTCGCTGTTGCCCGGTTCTATGGAGCCAGCCAGACGCCAGCAGCTCCCTACAGGTATAAAAGGCACCGAAGCATTGAATACCGTAATCGGAAAGCGTTACTTTTTGACGAGGCAACAATGCCAGCTTCAGCGCCGACTCCGATGTGTTACGTAGCCGTCCGCTACGATTTTGAATACCCCATTGCCAGATATTAATTGGTACAGGTGCGAGTGTATCCGGCATATCCGGATCGCGGTCATACTTGACCAATACCGAACTCTGGTTGCGATGCAGGATAGAGCCGATAATTATTTTAGTGAATTCGTCCAATGTAAGTGTTGCATCCAACCGATAATCTTTCCCGCCGCGCTTTTTGATGGTGGTTCCAGCAACCACTCCTGGTGCAAACGGCTTGAAGTCTGCTTGAATAGTGCGAAAATGCCGCTCAACGATACCCTTCGCATCCCCACGATAAGGTGGTGTATTTTCAATCCGAACACCAAAGGCCTGCTCCAGATATTCAATTTGATGGCCCAGCAACTCACCGCGATCAGCCAAAATGGCGTCCGGCAGTCCAATCGACGGCCAATCCTCTGGCTCGATGTCATAACCGAAAGACTGACATATCTGAGATTTATCGATCATGGCGTTGACCAGTGCCAACATAGCCGTCACATAGGAGGGGTTTTCAAATCCCACATAGAAACCAGCAATCAATCTGCTATAGACATCGACAACCACGTACAAAGTTGGTCGGCCAATAATCTTTTGTCTGTCAGCGGAAAGCAGATAGATATCGGCAATAGTCGCGTCGATCTCGTACCGTGCACCAGGACCGTGAACCCCAGTTGTGGCTGTTCCTTGTAACGGTCTGATGTCCTTTTGATATTCAATTTTATTGGCTCTCAGCCGGATACGTTCAGGCCGGACATATTCCCGCTCGTAGAAATAACGTAGTTGAGCAACTGTCGGGAAGTTCTCTTTCGGTACATCGGGATGAGCCGTTTCAAACATGTCCTCGAAGCGTCGATGAGCATAGGGTAGAGAATGATTCTTCTCCGTCAGATAGTGGCGATCAAGCACAATGCGAAACATGCGTTCAACGCCAGTATCTACAATGGCGCCGGTACCCGGTGCTATACTTCTCGGACGCCCTAATTTTTTTCCTGAAGCTGTGCGTTTTTTTCCTCGCCCGCCTGATTTATCGTAGTCCGGCAAAAGCGCGTTCGGTATGCAACCTCGCTGCCAATATTGGCGAAGATAAGCATATAGTGTTTTTTTAGCTGTTCCAGATTCATTCACAACCTGCTGAACCAGTGCGCCTCGACCACTGCGATAATAGATATCCGGTTGGTGTATTAAAGGCTCAATAACGGCCATACGCTTGTCCCGAATTTGCTGTGCTACTGAGCCGTGTTCCGGGAGCTGAGCGGCAAGATGGGAATAGGGGTCATCAATTTTTTTTAACGTCTCAGAAAGAATGAAGTCTTCCACTTCTGCCAGGGAAACCCGTTCAGGGAAAGCTTTGTCGGAATCAACATTAATCCATGTATATCGAATGTCTGAGACATCAAGAATTCGATACCGAGCCTCTTCGAATGCCACAACATCATTGATTCGCAACATAATAATTCCTCAATGAATCAATGTCTGAAGATGCTTGTAATTCCCCTACAGCCAGCGTTGACCAAGGCTTTCTGATATCGAATAAGAAAACCCTCAAGGCTAACAGCGAACGTATCTTTTGCAGGGACTCGCCTGGAGAGAGTGAATAGGCTTGATCGAGCATCATCGAAACTTGAGAAATCAGTAAAGTCGGATGATTAATAAAGAAGCCCAAGTAAAGGGAAGCCATATTCAGAGTATCTTCGATCCCATCCAGAACCAATTGCGCTGGATACAGCCAGGCAATATTTTTGGTGACGGTCTTGGGAATTTGTTTTTCTGTCAGCAAATACCATGGAACTTCCTTTAACGCCCAATAACGCCGTTCAAGCTCCAGTTTTTCGATGGTTCTAGAATTAGAAAGATCTGAAGAGGTTTTTACCTGAATAGCCATTCTGGGAAGCTCAGGCTTATTAGTGTCCACTAGAAAATCCGTGGACATGACTTGAATTTGTCCTCGTACTTCGGGATGACGGATACGCGCTTGCGCTGCAAGCTCAATGGTATCCTCTAATCGGAGAGGGTATTGCTCCCGGATATCAGTGACAGATGGATTCCAATCAAACAGAAAGAACGCCGCCAGCTCTAGGTCTGACAACAGATGGTGGGTTCGTTGAGTCTGGAATCCCCAGATGCGGTGAGATCGTCCAGCAGAAGGCAGGTCTCTGACGGTCAACCAGGGTTGGTAGTCTTTTCCTGACCCCTTTCCGCGACCTTGTTTAACCCATTTAAGTGAACGAGAGTCAAGGGATAAGCTGGTCAAGCTCCGTACCTCCGACATTGCACATAAAGTATACGGAGCTAAGTTACCAGCTTTATTTGCAAGTTACCAACTATATTTAAAAGTAACCTACTTTATTTAAATCCCACACCTTAATAAATATAAACTCTAAACTTACTCAACCGTTACCGATTTTGCTAGGTTTCGAGGTTGGTCTACATCGGTGCCTTTAATAACCGCAACATAGTATGAAAGCAGCTGTAGCGGAATTGTATATACAACTGGAGCAATCACGTCATCTACATGGTTTACGTTGATTACACGCATTGTTTCGTCAGATTCAAACGCTGAGTCTTTGTCTGCGAATACATAGATAATACCGCCACGGGCACGTACTTCTTCTACGTTTGATTTAAGCTTTTCAAGTAGTTCGTTGTTTGGTGCTACAACAATGATTGGCATGTCGGCATCAATCAACGCAAGAGGGCCATGCTTAAGCTCACCCGCTGCGTATGCTTCGGCGTGAATGTATGAAATCTCTTTCAGCTTAAGTGCACCTTCCATCGCGATTGGGTATTGTGAACCACGACCCAAGAATAGTGAGTGGTGCTTGTCAGCGAATTCTTCAGCTAAATCTTCAATACCCTCAGCAAGCAATAATGCTTCTTCTAACTTGTTAGGTAGTGTTTTGATTGCATTTACAATCGCACTTTGATCTAAGCCTTTTTCTTGCGCAATCGAAGCCGTTAGCATTAGTAAGCCAACAAGTTGTGTAGTGAAGGCTTTCGTTGATGCAACACCAATTTCAGCACCCGCTTTAGTCATAAAGGCTAAATCAGATTCACGTACTAATGATGAACCAGGTACGTTACAAATGGTCATTGACGCCATGTAACCTTGCTGTTTTGCAAGACGAAGTGCAGCAAGCGTATCGGCAGTTTCACCAGACTGTGAAATGGTCACAAGTAAGCTGTTGTCATGTACAAATGATTCGCGGTAACGGAACTCAGAGGCAATCTCTACGTTACAGCTCACACCAGCAAATTGTTCAAGCCAATAACGCGCAACCATACCTGAGTGGTATGAAGTACCACAGGCAATAATTTGCACGTGTTTTACGTCTTTAAAGATTTGCTGAGCGCTTTCGCCAAAGGCATCAATCGCTACAGTATCATTGTGAAGGCGGCCATCAAGGGTGTTACGTACAGCAAGCGGCTGCTCGTAAATTTCTTTCAGCATGTAGTGACGATATTCGCCTTTACCTGATGCGTCTTGCGTAATGTTTGATTCAATCACTTCGCGCTCAACTGTATCGCCGTTTGCATCAAAGATTTCTACACTGTCACGGGTAATACGCGCAACATCACCTTCTTCAAGGTAAATAAAGCTGCGTGTAACTGGTAATAAAGCTAGTTGGTCAGATGCAATAAAGTTTTCGCCAAGACCTAAACCAATCACCAGTGGGCTACCTGAGCGCGCTACGATGATTTCGTTGTCGTTCGCTTTATCAAAAACAACGGTGCCAAATGCGCCTTCAAACTGCTTAACAGCTGCTTGTACTGATGCTAATAGCGTATCGTGCTGTTGGCGAAGTTGGTGAATAAGGTGCACCATTACTTCTGTATCTGTTTCTGATAAAAACTCATAACCGTCGCCTTTTAATGCATCACGAAGGCTGGCATGGTTTTCGATAATACCGTTATGAACAAGGGCAATTTCGCTGTTCGAAATATGTGGGTGAGCATTGGCTTCGGTTACACCACCGTGGGTTGCCCAACGCGTATGTGCAATACCGGTAGTACCATTAACAGCTGCATCGTTAAGTGCCGCTTCAAGATTTGCAACCTTACCCACGGCTTTAACCGTGTTAAGCTTATTACCTTTAAGTAAAGCCACGCCTGCCGAGTCATAGCCGCGGTATTCAAGGCGTTTTAGGCCTTCAACAAGAATTTTATTTACTGGGCGTTCTGCAACAGCCCCAACGATTCCACACATAATCTCTCCTTTTGCACATGCCAAAGCGTTTTACTTTGGGCGGTATGTGTTGTCATAAATTTAATGTAATAAGGTGTTGTCGGTCTTATTACGGGTTATTCAATTTCTGCACAGATCAGCTGTACACCACACGCTTTTATCGCCTCGCGTTTATCTTCGCTTAGGTTGTTGTCTGTGATAACTGTGGTCACACGCTGCCAAGGCAGTTCTAAATTAGGTATTCTTCGGCCAATTTTTTCTGACTCTACCAGCACCACAACCTCACGAGCAGCTTCAGCCATTACTTGGCTAAGCCCAACTAATTCATTGAAGGTTGTAGTACCTCTATCAACATCAATGCCATCGGCACCAATAAACAGTTGGTCAAAGTCGTAAGAGCGAAGAACATTCTCCGCAACTTGACCCTGAAACGATTCTGAATGCGGATCCCAAGTTCCCCCGGTCATCAATAATGTTGGCTCATTTTCTAATGAAAGCAGCCGGTTAGCGACATTTATAGCATTTGTCATCACCACTAAACCGCGCTTACTCGCAAGCTCGGGGATCATTGCCGCTGTAGTGCGGCCACTATCAATTATGATGCGGTTATGATCTTTAATAAGCTTTGCAGCTGCCTTTGCGATTGCCATTTTGCGAAGCGAGTCGCTTTTCTCGTTGCTATTTGCAACGATTTCTTGCGGCAGTGCAATAGCGCCCCCGTAACGGCGTAGCAACAAGCCACTTTTTTCAAGGGCTGTCAGATCTTTACGTATCGTCACTTCAGAAGTTTGAAACTGCTCAGCTAACGCTTCAACAGCAACTTCACCGAGTTCATTCACTTGGCTTAAGATTGTATGGCGACGTTGTTGAGTGTTTCGTTTTGTCATAAAGTGAATCACATAAGTTTCGTTTCGAAAGTTGTGAGATTTTAAACGAAACAATATAAATGGCAAGTGAATGATCGTTAACCTACACAGCTTTAATTTTGATCTTCATCGTCAACAGGCTAAGCTATTGGCAAATATAACCATGAACATGCCCGATGAAAGAGTTTAATAGCCTCGATAAATCCTTACTCGAACAACGAAAAAATGCCCATGAAATTTGCCGTTTATTTGCCAAAAGCCCAAGTAAAGGCAATTTAAAACGACTAAAAGGCATGTTTGCTCACTGTGGCGAACAGGTTGTTATTGAAGCGGGTTTTCATTGTGATTATGGCGGTGGTATTAAAATAGGTGATCGAACCTTCATAAATATTAACTGTACAATGCTTGATGCGCCGCTATCTGATGCGCAAATTACGATAGGCGATGACTGCTTAATAGGCCCTAATGTGCAAATTCTTGCAGTATCGCATGCGGTAAACCCTACTGAGCGTTTAGCAAAAGCTAATTTTGTAGCGCCGATTAACATTGGCAACAATGTATGGATTGGTGCAGGCGCTATTATACTTGCGGGTATTAAAGTTGCTGATAATTCAGTGATTGGCGCAGGGGCAATAGTTACCAAAGATGTCGCGGCAAATACTCTAGTAGCAGGTAATCCCGCGGTGAAGGTTAAAGAACTTTAACCCTATATTTACGCTAAAGCACGTCCTACGTAGGTCGTCATTTATGGCGACAACCAATCACAAGAAAACAGAATTCCAATATGGATAACTACCTAAATTATCAACTAGCTTTTTTCGCAAAGGGTTTGCTGCGATATATCTGGCTACAGCTATTCTACTTTCTTCTTCACGTAGTGCATGGTCATAGTAAGCAGGTTGCCACACCGTTTGCGAAAAACTACGTCTCTTATTTATCTCTCTAGCAGAAAGACCTTTTAGATGACCAACTGTTTTACCCAAGCTACTATCGCTAAGCCTTAATAAACCATGAAAATGATCAGGCATAAGAACCCAAGTTAACCAGCAACATTGATGTATTAATTCATTTATTTCAATACACCTACAAAATACTTTTGCTAAGTTATGATCACTGAACAGTGCTTTTCTGTTATGGCAGTTGAACGTTATGAAATATTCACCTGATTGAATTGAAACTCGTCCTTTCTTTAAATGGCTCCAGCTCATGAAAAATCCTTTTTCATAAAATTGTAGAACATTAAATATAGTAGATTAACGCACTAAAGCACGCCCTACGAAGATTGTCATTTATGGTGCAAAGAATACATACTAACGCGCTAAAGCACGTCCTACCGTAGGTCGTCATTTATGGCGACAGAGAATACATGCTAACGCGCTAAAGCACGCCCTACGAAGATTGTCATTTATGGTGCAAAGAATATACATGCTAACGCGCTAAAGCACGTCCTACCGTAGGTCGTCATTTATGGCGACAAAGAATACATGCTAACGCGCTAAAGCACGTCCTACGTAGGTTGTCATTTATGGCGTCGTATTTAAAAGTAAAAAAGCCCAGCTGTATTGCTGGGCTTATAGTTGAGAGTTAGTTAACTGTTATTCATAACGTAAAATAAGTGATGGTCTGGTGCTTGCGGCCTTAAAGGCTAAACTTGCAACGGTAACCCAGGTAATGGCGGCCACCGCGGCGGCGGCAACTAAATACACCCATGCAGCTTGTTCAATACGGTCATTAAAGTTTGCTAACCAATCACCAACTAACAAGTAAGTCACTGGATACGCAATAGCAATACTAATCGCCACCAGCACTAAGAACTCTTTAGCAATGATATTTACGATACTGATGCGAGATGCACCTAGCACTTTTCGAACGGCCACTTCTTTTTGACGACGCACTGTTGCAAACGAAGCCAAGCCAAAGGTACCTAAACAAGTTAAGAACACAGCAAGACAGGTAAAGATTAAAACCACATTCGAAATTCGCTCATCACCTTTTAACAGAGTTTTGTAGTTGTCTGCGAGTAAGTTGATTTTTGGCTCATAGATATTGGCTGTGCTTGCTAATACTTCTGCGATCTGAGCTTTAATATAAGGCAAGTTTTGCTGATCAATCGTTAAAATTAATTCTGATACAGGTGATAAAAAGTTAAAGCCACACAAGAACATAATATTTGAGTTGGCATCTTTCGCATTACCTACTTTTACATCTTCAACCACACCTACAACACGCATATCTACGCCACGACCTGAGTCTTTAATTACCTTACCAATAATGTCACTCATGTTAGTGTAACCCGCTTGCCTTGCGACAGATTCAGTCACAATGGTACCCGTACTTGTTACTCCATTTTCGCGGCTTGCCCAATCACCAGCAAACTCACGGCTAAAGTCACGGCCAGCAACCAGTTTTAATCCTAGCGTTTTTACAACATCGTAGCTTGCACCTACTACAGGCGTTAAGCTGCCAGACGCTTCACCATTTGGCCACGTTGGCATAAGTGTATTATTGATTGAAACAGTTAAACGGGTATCAATGACTGTTGTTTGCTGTACACCTTGAATTGCACTAATACGGTTAACCAAGGCATTTTTTTCTTTTGTGAATACTTCGCCTACAGGTAACTCTGAAATGACCAATCTTTGTGTTGTTTCATAGCCTAAAGGTAAGCTTTGTAAGTAAGTTAATTGCTTTAACAAGGTAATAGAGGCAATGATTAAACCTATTGCTAGTGAAGCCTGTAAGGTTAGTAAGCTCTTACGAACCAAAATTGCAGTATTACCGCGTTGTAAGTCACCACTTAAAACACGTTTTGCACTGAATGACGAAATAAAGAATGCTGGATAAAGCCCTGCTAGTATGCCCACAGCAATTGCGACCACAATAATCGCAATGCCAAATTCAGAGGCATAATTCACGACCAATTCGCGGTCAACTAGTTGATTAAAGCTTGGTAAAAAAAACTCCACAAAAGCACATGCAATCACCATTGAAAGCATTGATACCAACACTGACTCAGATAAAAACTGCGTTACTAATTGGCCTTTACTTGCGCCAAGCGCTTTACGCACACCCACTTCTTTTGCACGTTTCGTCGATTGAGCGACGGTCATATTAATGAAGTTAAAACCTGCAATAAGAATAAGTAACACGCTTAAACCAACGCAAATCATAACCACTTGTTTAGCACCACCCGCTTTCATCTCAAACGGTGATTTAGCCGTTAGGTGCAAATCAAGTAATGGATGCAGCTCTAAACTAACTTGCTCCAGCATCGAACCGCTAAAAAAGCGCTCTGTTAAGGTTTTAGCTAATGCATCTGTATCGGTGCCCTCTGCTAAACGCATATAAACATAACTACTGTTGATGTTTATATCGCTTGGATCATGCTTAACATAAACAAGGTTTTTAAAGGCAAAGTGGGTGTTGTCTGTTAAGTCTGCAAACACGGCACGAACTGTGTACTGCCCTTGTTCATGCGTAAGTGTTTCACCAATCACATCGGTGCGACCAAAAATGCGCAGTGCTTCTGATTCACTTAAAGCGAGGCTGTCTGGTGTACTCATTGCTGTTGTTAAGTCACCCGCAATCGTCTCCATAGCAATGAAATTTTCAATATTTGCAGTAGCACCATATAAGGCATTTAACTTATAGCCTTGGTTGCGGTAACTCACATCAACCATGGCTTCACGAGTCAACTCGACCATAGTTAATCCGAACACTTCTTCAACTTGGCTGTAATCTTCGGCCTGCTTTGACTGCACATAATTAAAAATAGGCACCACAGCTAAACCAAGTTTTGAGAAGTCTTGGCCAACGCGATAAACACGCTCAGCATGTGGCTGTTGGCTATCGTACGAAAGCTCATTTTTTGCAAACAAAGCAACTAGAATTGCCGCAGCTAAGCCCACACTTAAACCCAGAACATTTAAAATAAAGTGCTGTTTTTGGTTTTTAAACGCGCGCAGCGCGGTGATCAAATAACTTAAAATCATGTTATGCCACCTCTGCTGTTTGTTGAACACGGTTAGCTTTATCAACCATCACTTGGCCATCAAGTAGGCGCACTAAACGGTCAGCATAATTGCCTTCTTTTTCTGAGTGGGTAACCACAATTACCGTGGTACCTTCACGATTTAGCTCACGCAGCATCGCCATGACTTCATCACCATTTTTTGAATCAAGGTTACCCGTAGGCTCATCCGCTAAGATTAGCTTTGGATTAATCACCAGTGCTCTGGCTACTGCTACACGTTGCTGCTGACCACCCGATAGCTGCTGTGGTAAGTGATCTGCTCTATGGTCGATTGCAACACGTTTTAAAATTTCTTCTACTCGCTGTTTACGTTCACTTTTTGAGATATTTTGATACTGTAATGGCAGCTCAACGTTTTCAAATACTGTTAATTCATCAATTAAGTTAAAGCTTTGGAAAACAAAACCAATTGACGCTTTTCTAAGTGTCGCTAATTGCTTTTCACCAAACCCTGCGATGTCTTCACCTAAAAATTCAAAACTGCCTGCCGATGGCGAATCCAACATACCTAAAATAGAAAGTAATGTTGATTTACCACAGCCAGATGGCCCCATAATGGCAAGAAACTCGCCTTCGTTTACCTGTAAGTTAATGTTATTAAGCGCTGTTGTTTCAACATCTTGAGTACGGAATACGCGTGATAAGTTAGTTAATTTAATCATTGTTTTTATCCTTAAAATTGTAGTTGTTGTGCTTTATCAAAGTTGCTGTAGCTAGAGGTGATCACGCGATCTCCGGCGCTTAGGCCACTTAACACTTCATAATAGTTTTGATTCTTTTTGCCAAGGCGAATGTCTTTTCGTACTGCACGATTGCCATCTTTTTCCATGACATAAACCCAGTTACCCCCTGAGCTGGTAAAAAATGCGCCGCGCTCAAGTAATAAAGCAGTGCCTTTGCTATCACCAAGCATCAGCTGCACATCAAGGCTTTGCCCACGTTTTATATTGCTCGTGCCGTTTGGTAAATCGACTTCAACCTGAAACTGTGATTGCTGAACACGGCTATCAATTTTGCTAACCGTCGCCGCAATTTCGCCTTGTTCATGTTCAATAAGCACTTGCATACCTGTTTGAACTTGGCTTAGGTAAAACTCATCTAGTCGCACAACTAGCTTGTATTCATTAGGAATATCAATCTGCCCTAGGCGAGCACCACGGCTTTTTGATTCACCAATTTCAACATCAAGCTCACTTAAATAACCATCGGCAGGTGCTGTTATGAGTAGGTTTTCAAGGTTCTTACGCGCAAACTGTAGGTTTTTCTCTAGCATGTCGGCACTGTCTTTTAACTGGGCAACTTGAACTTCACGAATGCTGTTTTCTTGCTTTTGACGCTCAAGGGTTAGTTCTTTACGCGCTTTGTAATACGCTAAGTCTTCTTGAATTTCAGATAATTGTTCTTGTGCTAACACACCCGTTTTCACTAGCGGCTGAGTTTGTTTTAAGCGACGCGATAAATGTGTGATTTTAAGATCGATTTCAAGCAAATCACGGCGTAAGTTTAAACGGCTGGTTTCCATATTCATTTGCGTGTTGCGTAAAAAGTTAAGCTGCTCAGTCACCTGTGCTTCACGGCTCATTACATCAAGCTGCAAATTGGTATTGCTTAAACGCACAAGTGGTTGGCCTTTTTTAACAAACTCACCTTGCTCAACAAGTCGCTCTTCAACTTGGCCTCCGGCAATGGTGTCGAGGTAAATAGTAGTGCGAGGCATAACCTGACCACGAAGACTTAAAGCATCAACAAATTCACCTTGTTGTACTGTGCTAATCGTTAAGCTTGTAGCGCTTACTTGCTGACTACGACCTGTTTGCTCAGTTTGCGTGAAACCATAAGCTGCTGCCGCAACAGCTAAACATGCCGCTGCAATGAGTGATTTCTTAAAAAATGCTTTGTTAGTTGAGCGTGTAATTTTCTTATCCATGTTGACGCCTTTAAGTTATCTAGGTGCTAATTACCTATAGATAAAACAACTCTTGTGCCAACTTTTATTTTTATTAAATTACAGTAACTTACATTAAAAACAATAAGAGTGCATATAATCAAGTGTCCGCTTATAGAACACTTCAAAATCCATATATCGTCCATAAATGGACACTGTTACTATTTTCAATTAGTCTTAGTGTTCCCATAAAGGAATAATAATAAATAGCTATGAAACAAGCAGGATCAATTCTTATCGTCGATGATAACCCCGACGTACTTATCGCCGCACGATTACTTTTAAAGCAGCATTATCAAGTTGTAAAAACCACAGATAACCCCTTTGATATCGAAGGTATCATTAACGCACAGCATGAAGCGGATCAGGCCATAGATGTTGTGTTACTCGATATGAACTTCACGCAAGACTCAATTAGTGGCAAAGAAGGATTCTACTGGCTAAAAAAAATCATGAGCCAAGACGCTAACATTGCGGTACTGCTTATGACGGCCTACAGCGATATTCAGCTAGCTGTCGAAGCAATTAAGGCCGGTGCCTCTGATTTTATTGCCAAGCCTTGGCAAAATGAGCAATTACTCGGTGCTGTAGCGGCGGCATTTTCACACGCTAAAGACAAACAGCAAGTTGGTAAACTCACAAAACAAAAACAAGCCTTGCAGCAATCAATCGGCAACCAACCATTTGAATTTTTAGGCCAAAGTGATGCCATGCAGCAGGTTTTTTCGGTAATCGACAAAGCAGCCAACACCGATGCCAACATATTGATCAGTGGCGAAAGTGGCACAGGTAAAGAGCTCACTGCACATGCAATCCACAATGCAAGCCAGCGCCAAAACCAGCCTTTCATTAGTCTAGATATGGGCTCACTGGCCGAAAGCCTGTTTGAAAGCGAACTATTTGGCCATAAAAAAGGGGCGTTTACTGGCGCGAAAGAAGATCGCATTGGCCGATTTGAGCTGGCCCATGGTGGCAGTTTATTTTTAGACGAGCTAGGTAATTTACCGCTTAACCAACAAGTTAAGCTACTTGCGGCACTACAAAATAGGCAAATAACACCGGTTGGTGGTTCTAAAGTCATCGATATTGATATTCGCTTGATCTGTGCAACGAATGAAAACCTCGAACAAGCAGTTACTGAAGGCAAGTTTAGGCAAGACTTACTGTACCGTGTTAATACCGTAGAGATCCGTTTGCCAGCTCTGCGTGAGCGCAGTGAAGACATTCCATTACTGTGTAACTACTACTTGCAGCACTTTGCACATAAATACAAACGTGAGCTCTCGATTGCAGCATCTGATATGGCACGTTTAAGCCAGTATCATTGGCCAGGCAATGTCCGTGAACTTGCGCATGCAATTGAGCGAGCAGTCATCCTGTCGGAAGGCTCAGAGCTCGATATAAGCTCAGTGATAAGCTCACCAAGTGCAGCTATTAGTACAAATGACATCTCTTCAAGCGCCACTGACTACGACACTTTTGATCTCGAAATCATCGAGCAGAGAACCGTTCGAGCAGCATTAAAGCATTTTCAAGGGAACGTGAGTCATGCAGCTAAAGCCCTCGGCCTAACACGCGGAGCCATGTATCGTCGTTTAGAAAAATACGGACTTTAATCGATGCGAAACTTTATTAGCTTAGCCTGCCTATTAGCTGCATTAATAGGTTTATCAATTACTTTGTTTTGGCAAGTAGAGCAAAGCGGGTTTTCTGCAATTTCGGCACTTTTAGTAATTTTAAATTTGGTATGTGCCGCGCAAATTTTTAATTTATTTAAACGCCAAACAAGGCGTGCAGATATGGTGTTTCGCGCTTTAGCGAATGGAGACAGCACATTAGGCTTTGGCGACCAACACCCTATGCAGCAGCAATTTGAGCAGGTTAAACAACAAATTCAGGCTGCACGTTTTAATGCAGAGCAACAAGCTCAGTTCTTACAAGCGCTATTAATTCATATCGATTTAGCGGTATTAGTATGTGATGAACAAGGCACTATTATTGAAAGCAATCCGGCGGTCAGCCGTTTACTTGGACAAGCTGTAAAGCACATCGATGATTTAGGTGTAATAGCCAACCTAGTCCAAGACGCAAAACAAAATAGCCGTAATACCGTGCCATGGCAAAATGGCGAGCAGCACGATACGTTATCTGTGCAAATCAGTATTGCCGAAATTCAAGGTAAAGTTCGTAAAGTGATCAGTTTGCAATCTATTCATGATCAACTGCAATTAAAAGAGCAACAAGCTTACAAACGCCTAACCAAAGTACTAACCCATGAAATTGCTAATTCGATTACGCCACTTTCTTCTTTAGCACAAACTTGTACGGCACTGCTGCCAACTGAGCTTAGTTTTGATGATCAGGAAGATAAACAAGACTTGCAACTCGCCCTAACAACACTCGCATCACGAACCGAGCATTTAGGGGAATTTATAGCGCAATTTAAAAAGGTTAGTAGCTTACCCGCCCCACACTTACAGCCACATATTCTGGCCGATCTTGCTAAGCAAGTTGTTGCTCTGCACTCACAGCAAGCTAAGCAACTTAATATTACGTTGAATTTATCGGTGCAAAGCCAACAGCTAGTGATGATAGATAGGGGCCAAGTTGAACAAGTAATAATAAACCTGCTTACCAATGCCCTTGATGCACTAAAGCAGTTAAATAATCCAGAGTCAGCAAAGTGCATTGAAGTAAGCATTGCACAAAATGCTAATCAGCAACTGTATTTAGAGGTCAGCGACAATGGTACAGGTATCAGCGACCATGTAATTGAGATGATTTTTGTGCCATTTTTTACTACCAAGCAACAAGGCTCAGGAATAGGCTTAAGTTTATCGCGGCAGATCATGCTCAATCATGGCGGCGATCTGGTATATATCAAACGTCAACAAGGAGCCTGCTTTCGCTGCGTGTTCGGTTAGCTTACACAGTTAGAACAATTACTTACAATTTGCTAAGGCGCTGTTTGGTATTATGTACCCATTAACGTTTAATGGACTAATCAATATGCGATACCTCGCCTTTGCAGTGCTTTCTTCACTTGCCTTTATTCCTACAAAAAGCTTTGCTGGTATTTATGACAGCCCAGATATGAACCTGTTTGTTAAATCAGAGCATAATAGTACTGATTCAATCACCTCAGCGGGCATCGAATTTATGGCTAAAAATAACTACAGTAATTTTGGCGCAGCATTTACAACGGCACTAGGCTCTGCAGAAGTATTTACTAAAAAAGGTGATCGGGAGACATTTCTCACCTTAGATAGCGGCATCAAATTTGGATATTTCAGTGACTTTTTTGTCTATGGCGAAGTAGGCTTAGATTTAATTGAGCTTGCTTTCTACGACGACCGAAAAGATCATGATTATAGCGACCGCTATGATGACGACCACAATAATATTGATGGCTATGTTGGTGTGGGTATGGGCGTGGACTCAAAGCCATTCAGAATAGAGATCTATGCCAGAGCCCGAGAAATAGACAGCCGTTATTGGGAAGCACAAAACCATGGTTACGCTGGGTTACAAGTTAGTATTTCGTTTTAATTTCAATTGGGTGAGTAAGTTAGCGAGCTGTTAATCTAATGGTCATTTTTAGCTCACCCTATGTTAAGCTTAGGCGCTTTAGTTTACCCGCACCTAAGTTAACGGAGTATTTTAATACGTGTTTTTAAATCGATTTTTAGGCCTTGTTGTTGTTTCTCTTATTGTAACAGGCTGTCAGACTGCCCCTGAGTCTCTCCCTGAAAAGAAGCCAATAATTAAGGCAAATCCAGGCACTGTGGTTGCAGAAGCTAAAACAAAACAAGTAGACGCGGTGACACCGCTAAAACCAAGTGAACTTGATGACGTATGGCAGCGTATTCGCATTCAATTACAGTTTAGCGATTCAAGTCATCCAGATGTGCAAAAGCGCATTGCTTGGTACCTTACTCATCCAAATTACATGGAAGAAATAAGCCGCCGTGCAGCGCCGTATTTGTATCATATCGTCACAGAAGTAGAAAACCGTGACTTACCAATAGAACTCGCTCTAATGCCGCTTATAGAGAGCGATTTTGATGCCAGTGCCTATTCGCACAAACATGCATCGGGTTTATGGCAACTCACCCCCTCAATCGCCAAATACTTTAAAGTAAAAATTACCCCTTGGTATGATGGTCGCCAAGATGTGGTCGACAGCACCCGTGCAGCTTTGGATTTTATGGAATACCTTTATAAACGCTTTGATGGTGATTGGTATCACGCTATTGCTGCCTACAATATTGGTGAAGGGCGAGTATTACAGGCAATTGATCGTAATAAAAAACAAGGTAAGTCGACGGACTTCTTTAGCTTAAAGCTACCATCACAAACCAAACAATACGTGCCTAAGTTACTGGCCGCAGCACAATTATTAAAGCACCAAAAAATGATATTCCCTGCAATTAAGAATGAGCAGGCTATTGCGACCTTACCAGTAACTGGTGCAGTGATCTTGGCAGACAAAGCGAAATGGCAAGAGCTTGAAGAGCTAAACCATGGTGTTATCCGATACCCAGCGGTGATTGATGCGCCACATATTGTGGTCCCAAAAGATCAGCAAGCAAGTTATCAAGCTCTATTAGCTAATCAAAAGAGCAATGATTATAGCCAGTGGCAACATTACACAGTTAAACGCGGTGATAGCTTAAGTGTGATTGCAAAGAACTATAAAGTAACAGTTAGCCAGCTGAAAACCTTCAATAACCTAAAAACAAACACCATTCGTATTGGTCAAAAACTGATATTGCCGCAATTAGCTGATCAACAAATCGAGTATAAGGTGAAATCTGGCGACAGCCTTTGGAAGATAGCAAAGCAATACAAAGTCAGTATTACTAAACTCAAACAATGGAATAACCTTTCAAGAGATAATTTAAGAGTGGGTGAAAAGCTCACCGTGTTTATCTCAAATAGTTAATATCAAATCAGGGAGTTTTACTCCCTGTCTCTTTTATCTATCCAATTAAAGTTGTATCTTTATTGGTCTATAAAAACAACAATTAAAAATTATGGATAATCAGCAACAGGACGCAAGCTGTTCAACCGTTAAAACAGAGCAAGACACTAACGTTGAAGAGCAAACAAAGACCACCCAGCAAAACACTCAGCCTGCTAGCAACCAGCGTAAAGCTTGGTTTACCAACGAGCGGCTAAACCTATTTCTCGCACTCTGTGCCATTATAATTTCAGCAGCCTCCTTTTATGCCACATACTTACAAGCCAGCGCCGCAGAACGACAAGTAAAAGCCGCAACCTGGCCATGGCTCGAAGTGATGACGGGGAATTTCAATGAAGAAAAAAATTATGAAGAAATCACTATCAACATTAAAAACTCAGGATCAGGCCCAGCCATTATTAAATACGTTAAATTCTTCCACGATGAAAAGTCGTATACAGAGATATTTGAAGTAATAAAGGACTGCTGCTTTGATATCTATGCTTACCAAGAGCAATTAAATAAGTTGCAAAATGAGTCACCAGAGATCAATTTCTTTGAAAAATTTGGTTGGTTGTATACCGGCGTTAGTAATAACCGATTATTAGCCTCAGGCGCTGAACTTAATCTTTTTGGTTTTAAGAAAACAGGCTTCAATGCAACTCAGTGGGACAAGGTAAATGACCAACGCTTTAATATCAAAACCGAGATCTGCTATTGCTCGTTACTAGAACAATGCTATCTAAGCGATGGCCGCGGCGATGTGAGAGAAATACAGCAGTGTGAGTGACACCGAGCTATCAGCTTTCAGCAGTCAGCGATCAGCCGCGCGGTGGATATGTTTGGTGCTGCGTCTTCCTCTAACGAAGGTTCTAGGCAAAGTGTACTTGTAGGAATGGCTTTAGCCGTGAATGTGTTTGTTAAGGTCTGAATTCGACACTGAAGTGCCTCCTACGGGTTTTGTTGCTGAGGGTGACTCAGTTACCTAACAACCCGGTAGATCAACTGACATCTAATATCTGACGTCTGAGATTCTTATCACGTAGGAATGGCTTTAGCCATGAATGTGTTTGTTATGGTCTAGATTCGGCACTGAAGTGCCTCCTACGGGGTTTGTTGCTGTGGGTGACTCTGTGCTAAACAACCACACAGTTCAACTTTACCCTTGCTAACTTGCAACTCGCTAACTCATGTTGGGTTTCGCTCCGCTCTACCCAACCTACCTGGCTGAAAGCTGACAGCTAAAACGCAAAAAAGCCCGACTCTTTCGAATCGGGCTTTCTCTAATTTGGAGCCTGGCGATGTCCTACTTTCACATGGCAAATGCCACACTATCATCGGCGCTGTTTCG
>NZ_JAMXSK010000039.1:0-23446 GCF_024124645.1 Pseudoalteromonas sp. Ps84H-4
ACATAGAAAAGGCGCTCAATGCGAGGCCGAGAAAATGTCTAGGGTTTAGGCAACCAGCGGTAATATTCGATGAATTACGCAAAGCAGCCTAATTTAGCGAGTGGTGCACTTCGGACTTGAATTCGCGGGTGACTCTTTGTTATTGAGTAATGGCAGTGAGTTAAAACAACTTGAATTAAACGGCCAATTAACGACTCTTAATTTTAAAAGCTATAACTTTTTGATTTATCCACAAATCGTTAAGGACAAACTGTATTTTATTGAGGCTAAGTCTGATCAAGATATTTTGATTAGCGCTTTAGATTCACTCTCTACTCCTATAAAAATCGTAAACTCTAATACCATTGATAAAGAAGCTGCACTTTCACCTGATGAAAAACTCATCGCCTACATGTCAATGAAAAATGGACTTCCACAACTTTTTATTAAACATATTGAGACTGAAGAAGAACAATTATTGTTCGTTAACACTGAGCAAGAATATGCTTTATCAAAACCAATATGGGACCCCTCTGGAACACTTATCGCAAGCAGTATAAATAACAAACCATTTCTTATTAAGCTAGAGGAAGACCAGTTCGCAATCGAATGGTTAAATGGAATCATTGGGTATCCAATCGGGTGGTATAAACAGTCAGATGCTATTTTGTTTGTTGATAAGAACACTCACAATGATGAAATAGTTAAATTTGATTTAGTTACTGACGAAATAGTGTCATTAAAAACGCAATTGAAAGATAAAGATATTTTTTTAAATGATAACGACGAATTACTGAGTTTTTCAATTGGCCAAGTAATCACTGCTTCTGGTATCAATCTATTTGATAATACGCATTTTATTTCAAGCATTTACCCTATTAAAAATGGC
Source organism: Pseudoalteromonas sp. Ps84H-4 (assembly GCF_024124645.1). NCBI lineage: Bacteria > Pseudomonadati > Pseudomonadota > Gammaproteobacteria > Alteromonadales > Pseudoalteromonadaceae > Pseudoalteromonas > Pseudoalteromonas sp. Ps84H-4. The sequence continues at coordinate 869 of NZ_JAMXSK010000039.1, forward strand.
TTCTATTTTCAATACAAAGAAAACGACTCAAGGACAATGAATTTTTACGATTATGAACTAGGTGTTCAAAATTTAAGTATTGATTTTGAAAAGTTTTGTGCGGATTTATGTAGTCAAATAACTGCTATAAGCGGTAATACTATCTTACTCAAAGAACAAACTGATACAGCAGATATTTTAGTTTTGAATATTACATTAAATAAATAGCTTCAATCATAACTAGCTGACCTAGAGTATGTGTTTTCAACCAAACTGATAACATCAGTACATAAATAGCATTCACAAAACAAAGCTTATTGTGTTTGAAAGTAATTTTCAGACACTCTCCTCTCTAATTTTCCCTACTAAATCGCTGAGAACTGAGTAATTACTCTATAGATTAAATTTCTTCATCTATCAGTTCTAATTTAATCGTTTGTTTAGCTTATAGGAATATTTTAAAGTTCACTCGTTGGCAAGAAACACCAACTTATTCAGAGGAAAACTATCATGTTAAAAACACTTGTAACCACTATTGCACTTAGCTCTTTATTAACTTGCTCAGCGATGGCAGTAGCCGACCAAGCTGATTATAAACTGATGGTTATTGAGCAGGCTCAAACAAACGATAATGTAAGCAATGAATATGAAACTGCATTCAACCGCTGTGCATTAAGCGTAAAAGAAAAGAATTTTTCAGAAGCTGAAAACCTATGTACACAAGCGATTTCACTTCTAAACAGAAGTAAAGTACCAGGTTACAAACGCCGTGAATTAACATCATTTGCGTTAAGTAATCGCGGTGTTGCACGCATCATGTCAGAAAATGATACAGCTGCAATCTCAGACTTTTATGAAGCAGTTCAAATCTCAAAAAATGAACTGGTAAATCATAACTTAAACCGCGCGAAGCAAAACTTAGCGCTGTAATAGTTAGCCCAACCAAATTGTTGTCGTAAGCCCGGTCCTTGTGTGTTCTGACTGGGCTTTTTTTTGTCTAAAATATACACTCAAGCCACCTACCCAATAAGATATTTTTTTTCATCTAATGGGTGTATTTTTGTCGTTTGTCAATCAGTAACACTGTTTCTAAATTAATAGAGTAAGTGATGTACTTACATTATTAAGGAGATAAACAATGTTCAAGTTCATACCTCTCAAAACCATCTTGATTACCTCACTTTGCATGAGTTCGAATTGGGTGTTAGCAAATGATATCGACTTTAAACTAATGGTAGTGGATGACGAAGCCTCATCAATTGCGATTATGCAAGGTGACTACAATGCTGGTTTAGTAACGTCTGCTGAAGATCCAGTAAATCAATATATAGCGCCTTTTAATCGCTGTGTTGCAAGTGTAAAGCTAAAGCAGTTTGAAAAAGCTGAAGCTGACTGTACTGAAGCAATAAGCCTATTAAAAGAGATTAAAGCATCTCGATTTAAACGTAATGAATTAACGTCGTTTGCATTAAGTAACCGAGGTGTCGCGCGATTTATGGCTAATAATGATACGGCAGCAATTGCTGACTTTTATGAAGCCTCAAGACTCGATGATAATGAATATGTATCATTTAATTTAAATCGCGCAAAACAGGAATTAAAATTGTGGTAATGACTGATTCTAATGCTGAAAAACCAGCCATAATGGCTGGTTTTTTTTGTATCTACGTTAAATTTGATCACGTGGCACAAAATCAAGCACCGTCGCATTAATGCAGTATCTATCTTTACCTCTTGGCCCTTCCCCCGGGAATAAGTGTCCTAAGTGAATACCTGAGCTTTTAGATTTAAGCTCAATGCGCTGCATGCCATAACTGTTGTCTTCATGCATGGTCACACTGTCTTTTACCGGGTGAGTAAATGAAAGCCAACCGGTTCCCGAATTAAACCTATCACGAGTATCGAATAATGGCGCCCCACTTAGCTTATCAACAAAAATACCATCCGGTGTGTTTTTAAAGATATCGTATTGTTTACAAAATGGGCTATCTGTTCTGGCATGGAATGCAACTCTGAATGCTTCACTATCACCTAATTTAAATGCCCCTAACGCTTTATAAAACTCATCTTTACTCACATAACCTTGACGGCCATATATCTCTTCGCCATTTTCTATAAATAATAACGTGGGTGTTGCCCATGTTGGAGTTTTAATTTTTAAGCCATCAAGCTGATCTGCATGGCGAAAAGTCATTGGAATTGTGCCTTGATAATTATTTGCGACCTCATTTTTAAATTTTTCACAATAAGGGCAATAACCTTTGGCATCAATAACGACTATTTGCTTATTGGTTAATAAGGCCGTGTTATCAACTTGCTGTTTTTCTACTGGCGTAAAAACAACCCCTGTGGAGTGATCCGGGCAATAACCATTAGGGTTTTTCTTTAAATAATCTTGATGATATTCCTCTGCCGCATAAAACGAATCGAGAGGTTTTATAACAGTAACAATCTTGCCGTATCCTGCTGCTGTTAACTTATCTTGGTATTCATCTTTAAGTTTATTAGCAACCTCAAGTTGCTCGTTATTACTAACCAAAATTGTTGAGCGGTATTGAGTGCCAATATCATTGCCTTGGCGATTTAACTGAGTTGGATCATGATTTTCGAAATAGTATTTTAATAATTCTTCTGTCGTTAACTGATTACTGTTGTAAGTCACTTTGACAACTTCTGCGTAGTTATTTTCATCAAATCGACGTGCGCTACGTGTTATATTCTTGTAGGTTGCTTTAAAACCGCTACCGTCAGCATAACCAGATACCGCATCTAAAACACCATCAAGTGCTTCGTATCGTTTTTCAGCTCCCCAAAAGCAACCAGAGCCAAGCACAATTGTTTCAATATGTCCGGTTGCGTTGTCTGGCATCTCTTGCGCTGTTGTATGATTCATAGTGAAAATGGCACTGCAAGTGAATAATGTCAGTAATATCGACTTAATTGTCATACTTATTTCCTCGTAAAAGCCTGTAATAGAGCAGACCGAGTAATCCTATTTATTATTTCACCTTAAACGCATGCAAACGGCTGTTCACCGCTAACAATTTAACTCTTAAGCCTATTTACGGTAAAACACAGCTTTTTAACATTGGGATATTAAAAATGAGAATTGCACACAGTTTGTCTGCTCTTGCTCTGGGTATAACACTTGCTACGCAAGTTAATGCGGCAGAGTTCACTTTTACAAAATCGATTCAACCGAAAGACAACACATTAGTGTTGTTTTTAGACACAGATAGCCAAGTTGCTAACTTTAATTACTTAAAACCAGAAACCCAAAACCACTTAAATAAAGTTATCGAATTTAGTGACTTTAAAGCGGGCTATGGCAAGACATTAGAAGTTATTGCACCAAACGGCAGCGAACACCAACGTATTGTACTTGTAGGCTTAGGTGAGCAAGCTGAACTTAATGCAGCTAAAATGGCAAAGCTTGGTGGTAATGTTCATGCAAAATTACAATCAGCAAAACAAGCAACTGTGAGCCTTGATTTTTCAGAGCTTAAAGATAGTGAAATCAATGCTAAATACGCTGCTGAATTTGCACATGGTGCTAATTTACGTGACCACCGCTTTGAACAATACAAAAAAGAACAAGATACACATGTAGTTAACTATACTGTTGATGTTGAAAATTTAGACCAAGCGGTCAAAACCCATAAGTTACTACAAAGCATTGAACAAGGTGTCTTTTTAGCGCGTGACTTAACTTCAGAAGTTGCAACTGAGATGACGCCATCTGATTTTGCAAAAGCCGCACAAGAGTTAAAAAAATTAGGCGTTAAAATTACCGTTTTAGAACCAAAACAAATTAAAAAATTAGGCATGGGTGCGTTAGAAGCTGTTGGCCGTGGCAGTGAAGAAGGTTCGCGTTTAGTTGTTGCACATTACCAAGGTAATAAAGACACCCCAATTGCATTGATTGGTAAAGGCATTACCTTCGACTCTGGTGGTTATAGTATTAAAACAGGTGCTTCGATTGCCCGCATGAAATCAGATATGGCAGGCGCAGCAGCAGTACTGGGTACCGTTAAAGCAATGGCACTTGCAAAAGCAGATACCAACGTAGTGGCTGTAATGGGTATGGCTGCAAATATGGTGTCACAATTCTCTGTAGCGCCTGGTGATGTTGTTCGCACAGCAGAAGGTTTAAGCGTTGAAATAGTTAATACAGATGCTGAAGGCCGTTTAGTGCTAAGTGATGCAATGTGGTATGCCCGCGACAAGTTTAAACCAAGTATTATGATTGATGTGGCTACATTGACTGGCTCAAAAATCGGTGCTGTAGGTAATGAATACGCAGCGGTTTTCTCTGATGATGACCAACTTGTTGAGCAACTTACAATTGCAGGAAAGCAGGTTAACGAGAACTTATGGCGCTTACCACTAGGTTACGAAGATGCACTAAAATCGGATATCGCAGACCTTAAAAATATTGGTTCGCATGGTCCAGGTGCAACGACAGCAGCAAGTTTCTTACAAAACTTTGCCGGCGATACCCGTTGGGTTCATATCGATATTGCTGGTAATGCACTTAACAGCAAAGCTAAAGATGAGTTAGCTGAAGGTGGCACTGGTTATGGTGTTCGCTTGTTATCAAACTGGCTTTTAAACAACGCTAAGTAATAACACATCGCAATACGCCAAGCAGCTGTAATGATTTTATAACTGCTTGGCAATCATGAGTTTTTCTAATTAACATTAAACACTCATTTACATCATTAGCACTCACCCTATATGCTAAATAGTATCAAGGGATAATAATAAGATTGACCTGCAATGACGACAAAAAGCACACCAAAGATTATGGCACTCACTACGCATTGTATCTTCTTCGATGCATATGAAAGTGCTGAGCATGGCTTAAATACGCAAAAAAAGATTTGGGCGCTGGCTCAATTTTGCCAATCGACGGGAGATTTCGTTGATGTTGTTCCAGCTAATAACAACTTAACTCTGTATCTAAAAGAGTCTGAAAAGCTAGCAAGTTGGCTGCCATTGTTGCTTGAGCAGTGGCAAGAGACTACGACTAAAGATTTTGCATCAACTCATCACAAGCTACCCACCATATATGGTGGTCAACATGGCCCTGACATTGCTCATGTAGCTGCAGAGCACAACTTAACTGTTGACGAAGTCGCGCAGTTACATAGTAGTAAAACCTACCCTGTTTTATTTTTAGGTTTTCAACCAGGTTTTGCTTACTTAGATGGCTTGGATCCTAAATTATATACGCCACGTCGAAGCGAGCCGCGCATCTCAGTGCCAAAAGGGTCTGTCGCTATTGGTGGCGAGCAAACAGGCGTATATCCTGAAACGTCACCCGGTGGCTGGCAAATAATCGGTCACACCGACTTTAAATTATTCGATATTAATGCAACCTCTCCCTGTGCTGTTAAACCCGGTGATACCTTAGAGTTTGTTATTCAGGAGGTGTTAAAATGATCACCATCGTTAAACCTGGCATGCAAATGTCTATACAAGATCAAGGCCGCGTGGGTGCTCGTCATTTGGGAATTGGCCAATCTGGCTGTATTGATCCTTATGCGCAGATCATAGTAAACCGATTAGTTGGAAACGCAGATAACAATCCAGTCATTGAGATCACACTAGGTCTTGCTGAAATTAAATTCGATAACGACTACTACATTGCCTTGCATGGAACAGATATGAAAGCCAGTGTTAATGGTAATGCGATTGAACCAGGCTGGAGTTTTTACATTAAAAAAGGTGATGTGTTAAAGCTAAATGCCGCACGGCATGGGTTTAGAAGCTACCTTGCTATAGGCGGACAATGGCAGCTACCTGACCCTATATTAGATTCCTACTCAACAGATATAACAGCTGGTTTTGGTGGTCTAACCGGACAAGCACTGAAATCTGGAGACAGCTTTGAGGTAATACCAAAATACAACACTAAAGTCGGTTTAGGTGCAATGCTACCACCTAAAAGCACCCAAATACGCATACATGCTGGCCCACATGCTGCAGTTTTGCCTAAAGACACCATAGTTAATTTTATAAATCATTCATGGCATGTATCACCTAATAGTAACCGCATGGGTACACGATTATTAAGTGATGAGTGTGGCTTAGAGCATGATGTGTCATTGCCATCGATGGCAGTAGCACCAGGCAGCATTCAGTTGCCGCCAAATGGAGAACCAATTGTGTTATTGAATGATGCGCAAACAACCGGTGGCTATCCTTTGCTAGGAACTGTGATCGACGCTGATCTTCGTCATTTTGCCCAATTAAAGCCAGGTGATTTTTTACATTTCAAGTTTGTTACTCTAGCAGATGCTTTTAAGGCGAAAGAAAAGCTAACAGCTCACCTTAATCAATTAGCCATTGCGCTAAAATACAAAAACAAATAGTTAATCTGATTAGCAAGTGGCTTGCCACTTGCTTTCTTAAAGCTCCCACTTGTCTATACATCTTCGATAAACAAATTGAACAATTAGTTTGCTTAACGCTACGCACCAAAATAGTGCAAAAAACAACACTTTTAATGGCGCTATTTACCACTTCAAGCCAGCCCATTTGCTCAAATCAAGTATTTAAATTGCTCACAACTTAGGCAGCCATCCCATTTTGGTGCAAAGCAATAACACTTGGTGCATATTTTATTCTCAAATATTTAAAAAAGCTGTGTGACTTAGGTAATTATTTCTGTTAAAACAAACATTCGCAGTTATATAAATTCTGTTAACTGCGCACATATTTGGAATGAGGAGTCACTATGTGTTCAATATTTGGGGTATTAGATATCAAATCTGATCCCACCCAATTGCGAAGTCAAGCAATTGAGATGTCAAAACTTTTAAGACACCGCGGACCTGACTGGTCTGGCGTATATTCATCTGATAAAGCTATTTTAGTCCACGAGCGTCTTGCTATCGTCGGTGTATCAAGTGGTGCGCAACCTTTATATAATCCAGAGCGCACACATATCCTTGCTGTAAATGGTGAAATTTATAACCACAAAGAGCTTGCGGCAAATCTAGAAACAGACTTTAAGTTTCAAACTCAGTCAGACTGTGAAGTTATCTTAGCTTTATATAAACAAAAAGGGCCTGAATTCTTAGACGACTTGAATGGTATTTTCGCTTTTTGTTTATACGATGAAGAACAAGACGCCTACCTAATAGGTCGTGACCATATTGGTATTATCCCGCTTTACACAGGTCATGATGAGCATGGTAATTTTTATGTTGCTTCAGAACTAAAAGCGCTTTCACCAATTTGTAAACACATTGAAGAGTTTCCTCCGGGTCACTTCTTGTGGAGCAAAGATGGTCAACTTCGTAAGTATTACAGCCGCGATTGGCAAAGCTATGACGCAGTAAAAGACAACGAAGCTAAATCAAGCGATGTTAAAGAAGGCTTAGAAGCTGCTGTTAAACGTCAACTAATGTGTGATGTACCTTACGGTGTTCTATTATCAGGTGGTTTAGACTCATCGGTTATTTCAGCTATCACGCAACGTTTCGCCGCAAAACGTATCGAAGATAATGACGAGTCTGATGCTTGGTGGCCAAAACTGCACTCTTTCTCAGTTGGTCTTGAGGGCTCACCAGACTTAGCAGCTGCACAAAAAGTTGCAGATATGATTGGTACGGTTCACCACCCTATCCACTTTACTATTCAAGAAGGTATTGATGCTCTTCGCGAAGTGATTTATCACATTGAAACGTACGATGTGACAACCATTCGTGCCTCAACTCCTATGTACTTAATGGCGCGTCAAATTAAAGCCATGGGTATAAAAATGGTGTTGTCTGGCGAAGGTGCTGATGAGCTTTTTGGTGGTTACCTTTATTTCCACAAAGCACCTAATGCGCAAGAGTTCCATGAAGAGCTAAACCGTAAAGTGTCTAAACTACATATGTTTGACTGTTTACGGGCTAATAAATCTATGGCTGCTTGGGGTGTAGAAGCACGCGTGCCTTTCTTAGATAAAGAATTTGTAGACGTTGCAATGCGTATCAACCCTGAAGCGAAAATGTGTAAAGACGGTAAAATCGAGAAACACATTATTCGTGAAGCGTTTGACGGCTATCTACCAGACGAAGTGTTATGGCGTCAAAAAGAGCAATTCTCTGATGGTGTAGGCTATAACTGGATTGATACTTTAAAAGAGTATGTGAGCGAGCAAGTAAGCGATCAAGACCTTGCTAACGCTAAATATAAATACCCGATTAATACGCCAGATTCTAAAGAAGCGTATTTCTATCGTAGTATTTTTGAAGAGCACTTCCCTGGTGATGCAGCGGCAAAATGTGTTCCGCATGGCAAATCAGTTGCTTGTTCAACACCTGAAGCGCTTGCTTGGGATGAGTCATTCCAAAACAATGCTGACCCTTCTGGTCGTGCTGCCGGCGTTCATAACGACGCTTATAAAAAGTAGTAATTTTGTGCTGCAAGCCTTGTGTTTGCAGCACTTTCCTCTCAATTGAAATAATTTGTTTTGAAATAATACTGTCATCAAATTATTCCTCTGCTGCATCAAATTGTTCACAATTCCAACAAAAAACGTAAAAAACCGCATTTATTCGGCTGTTTAGGGACAAAACCATTTACATTTTTTTTCGAACTCCTACACTAAAGACTAAACTTTGGTACAAATTTAGTTCGTCTACAAACTATTTTTCGGTTTCATTCGTATAAATAGTATTAGCCGAGATGTGCCAACCGGCCGTTTAGCTTTCTGCTAGATATAACTACAACAAGAGGTATTCATGAGCGAACATCATGATAAGTACAGTATCGACAATACCGACTACACCGTCGGTCAGGACAATGTACAAAAATGGGGTTTTGATGTGCACAACCCTGTATTTGGCATTAGTGCAGGTTTAATTGCGCTATTTTTAGTGGCAACACTTGTGTCAGATGCTGAAACAGCAAAAACAACCCTGAATGGAATTAAAAACGACATTATTAATAATTTTGATGGCTTTTTTATGTGGTCAGCAAACTTATTCGTATTGTTTTGCTTGGCGTTGATTGTTTCACCATACGGCAATATCCGCCTTGGTGGTAAAGAAGCGCGCCCAACTCACTCTCGTATTTCATGGCTTGCAATGTTATTTGCTGCGGGTATGGGTATTGGCTTAATGTTTTGGGGCGTAGCAGAGCCTGTCGCTTACTTTACAGGCTGGTACGAAACACCACTCGGCGTTGAAGCAAACACACCAGAGGCTGCGAAATTAGCAATGGGTGCAACTATGTTCCATTGGGGTTTACACCCTTGGGCAATTTACGCCGTTGTTTCGCTTTCGTTAGCATTCTTTTGCTACAACAAGGGCCTGCCGTTATCAATCCGCTCTATTTTTTATCCTATTTTAGGTGACAAAGCATGGGGCTGGCCGGGCCATCTTATTGATATTCTAGCTGTACTTGCCACCTTATTTGGTCTTGCAACGTCTCTTGGTTTAGGCGCACAGCAAGCCGCAGCAGGTATAAACCATGTGTTTGGTACTGATAGCGGTATTGGTCTACAAATCGGCGTTATTGTTGGTGTTACTCTCCTTGCTGTGATCTCTGTTGTTCGTGGTATCGACGGCGGTGTAAAGCTGCTTAGTAATGTAAACATGGTTATCGCATTTGTATTACTCGTATTTGTTGCTCTCGTTGGTTTTTCAGCAGCGTTTGGTAATCTTCCTAATACTGTTATGGGTTATGTTGAAAACATTATTCCGTTAAGTAACCCACATGGCCGTGAAGATGAAACCTGGATGCACGGCTGGACAGTATTCTACTGGGCTTGGTGGATTTCATGGTCACCGTTTGTAGGTATGTTCATTGCGCGTGTATCTGAAGGTCGTACAATTCGTGAATTCTTAATTGCCGTATTACTTGTGCCTACCGTTGTGACTATCTTCTGGATGTCTATTTATGGTGGTATCGCTATTGAACAAGTTATTGATAAAGTGGGTGTACTAGGTGAGAAAGGTTTAACTGATGTACCACTTGCGATGTTCCAAATGTTTGAAGCCCTGCCAATGTCGCAAGTGCTTTCATTCATTGCAATTGTGCTGGTACTCGTGTTCTTTATTACGTCATCTGACTCAGGTTCATTAGTTATCGACTCTATCACTGCCGGTGGTAAAGTTGACGCGCCAGTGCCACAACGTATTTTCTGGGCAACAATCGAGGGTGCGATTGCTGCAGCGCTTGTTTGGATTGGTGGCACACAAGCTATCGAAGCATTACAAGCCGGTGCCGTATCTACGGGCTTACCGTTTACCTTTGTATTGCTATTAATGTGTGTAAGTTTAATCCTTGGTCTACGTACAGAGCCAAGAAACTAACCACTACCTTTAAATAAAAAAACGCCGCTATATGCGGCGTTTTTTATTTATAAGCTTTGCTCAATTAATTTAAATTACTCGTCATAAAGTCTGTGCTGTTAAGCACGCTATATGAGCAATTCGCTTAGCGGTGTATCTGGGCGGTAATGATAAGCAATTTGCGCTTGTAACAGCTCTGCGGTGGCAATGGCATCGTTCAGTGCGTTATGGTTTTGATACGCAGGTAACGAGTAACGAATGCGAGAATCCGCAAGACGAACGGAATCAAGCTTAGAATTAAACAACCTACCTAGTAGACCTTGTTTTGCTCTAAGCGCCCTGCTTTCAAGCTCTAACGTGTCTATTACTGCAAACTCAAGGCCTTCACCCAATCGCGATTGTAGCGCTTGATACAAAAAGTGTCGTTCAATGGGAGCAAAATGCACCACTATGACTTTACCTTTTAATGCTGCTAGTAATGGCTCCATAATAGATGAAAAATCTGGCGCGTCACTTACTTCTGAATGGGTAATACCATGAATAACGATCGACTCTTCAGCGAGCTTACGTCTTGGTTGTACAATCCAATGCTGGCTATCTTTACAAAAGATGCGCCTAGCATTAAATGGAATTAAACCAACACTGACTATATCGTCATTTTGAAAATTTAGACCGGTCGTCTCAAAATCAAGCGCCACTAAGGGTACGTCGCTAATTGGCATGTTTAAATCACAAATAGCGGCTTGATAAAACTCTTGAATTAACGGCTGTTTGCTAGCCGCCAATAACTGCTGATACCGAGTCGGCCAATCAAGTTTTACACCTTGTTTAGCCATTACTTCATCCCTGTATTGGCAGAGTATCTGAATTTAAGGAAATTCTGCGCTTTATCTAAAATCGCAAACGCTTCTTTAAGGTTGCGCTGCTCAAAAGGCGATAGTAAATGTGGCTCAAGATCGTTATCTGGGGCTTCGTCTAACTTTTCAATTTGCCATGCTTGGTGGCGAATACGAACCATCGCAATGTATTCTAAGGCATCTCGAAGATCTTGCGCTTTCCCTGCGGGTAAAAGCTTTGCTTCGATGATATCTTCTAAACGCTCGAATGAATTTTGTTTACGACTGCCTATTGCTAAAGCATGAACACGAATTACATCTGATAATGGCGCAGTACCACGGCGTTTTAAGTTCATAGAACGCTTATGCTGACCATTATGCTCTAGCACAAAATCTTTAAAGAAACCTAAAGGCGGTGTTCTGTTACGGGCATTGGCTGCAAGGTTAGCCAAGAAACGCTTATTCTTACGCCCTTCAGTTGCAATAAATCGTTTGAGCTCATCAGCCCATTTGGTTTTACCGTAAACGCCATCTAAATCAAAAAAGATAGAGCTGTGTAATAAAGCCTGTGGTTTTGGTTCTGCCATCCAGCCTGCAAATTGCTCTTTCCACTGCTCACGAGTTAAACGCCACTTTTTAAATGACGCCATAATTTCCCCTTCGCAGTATTTATAGCCACATTCGGCTAAACCATCACAGACAAAATCAGCGAGCTTTTGAAAATATTCGTCATGTAATTCCTCGTTAAAGCTATTATCAAGGATAATGGCGTTATCTTGGTCGGTAACAATTAATTGCTCATCACGAGCCATTGAACCTAAGGCAATAAAACAATAAGGAATGGGTGGCGGGCCAAATTTTTCTTCGGCTAAATCAAGTAAACGCTGTTTAAAGGTACGCCCTATTACAGCCATTGCTGTACCAATCATATGAGAGTTAGCGTCTTCGTTTACCATGCGTACAAACACGTTAGGTAGCTGACGTGCATAATGCGCTAAATCTTCCACAGATTGCTGAGCTAAAATTCCCCGCACTAACAATAAACTGCTTTGTGATTCATATCGCAAAATGTCAGATAAAGAAATAACGCCGATGGGCTTTTTCTTAACAACGACAGGTAGGTGATGAATGTTATCTCTGAGCATAGCAAGCACAGCCTCAAACACATAGGCGTTGCTATCGAGTAAGATAAGGTCCGTTTGCATAATTTGCTCGGCAGGTGATTCGTAACTTAAACCTTCAGCAATCACACTGGTGCGCAAATCTCGGTCTGTAATTATGCCAACTACTTGACCATCATCATCGTCAGGATCATCACTGATGGGTTTATCGGCATCTGTTACTAATACAGACGATACCGACTCTTGTGTCATCAATTGGGCAACCATTTGCACAGACGCGTCTTTTGCTACGGTTACTACATCTCTGTGCAGTAATGATTTAACTTTTGCAGTTGTTAAATCGTTACTGTCAGCCTGCTCTACAATGGCCTGATGAAGACGAACATTGCCATCTGCTTCAAAGAAGTCTGCAAAGGCTTCGTATTCATCACAATATTGATTAAATAGCTCTACATTAATGCAATACACTAAGGTGTCTTCGAGGGCCTTGGCAGGAAATCGGACTTTGCGGTTCATCAGCAAACCCATTTGTCCGAAAATACCACCGACAGTTAAACGGTTATACAAATCACCATCGCGTCGATACATTTCGACGGCTCCGGTTCTAATTACATATAAATCGGCAATGTCATCGCCGTAATTAAGGATTTGTGTTCCCGCTCTGAAGTAGGCTATCTCTACTTGTGAAGCGAGAGTGTTAACCGCTTCTTCGGGCAAATCATCAAATGGAGCATGATCACTTAAAAATTGTGCTATATCGACGTGTTCGGCTTGCATAAGCGTACCTAGTTTTGAGCTTTTCCTTGATTGTGAGTGTAATCTGCTATTTTTTCAAAGAAAAAATAGCAGATTTAAATGGATTAAGCCTTTTCTAGTTCTTCGGCCAGAAGTTTCGACTCATCACCACGAGGTTTGGTAAAGCGCGCTAAACCAAGATAAATCACAGGTGTAAGGTATAATGTGAACAGCACTGCTAATGCTAAACCACCAAATACCACCCAGCCAATCGCGTTACGCGCTTCGGCACCGGCACCGGTGGATAATATAAGTGGTAATGCACCTAGCAAAGTTGACACTAAGGTCATCGCAATTGGGCGTAACCTCACAAGAGCAGCTTCTTCAACTGCTTCTCTAACACTGCGACCTTTATCTCGTAATTGGTCAGCAAATTCCACCAGCAAAATAGCATTTTTAGCTATTAAGCCAATAAGCATGACCAAACCTATTTGTGAATAAATGTTCAATGATGTACCCGTTAGATACAAGGCCAAAATGGCCGATGTAATGCCAAATGGCACAGTGATCATCACTACAATGGCACTATTAACACTTTCAAATTGCGCAGCTAACACAAGTAATACAATCAAAAATGCCAAAATATAGGTGATCAGCACTTCATTAGCCGTTTCTTCAAAGGTGAGTGCCTCACCCTTAAAGACTAAACTTATACCAGCTGGCAGGTTTTGCTCTGATATTTCACGGATTTTATTTACAACTTCGGCAATAGTAATGTCATCTGGCATTTCCATGCTTAATTCTATTGCTCGGCGCTGAGCATGGCGCTCTAGTTCTGCTGCAACACCTTCTTCTGTAATGGTTGCCACACTACTCAGTGGCACTAACTGACCATTTCGGCCACCAACATATAAGTTTGCTAAGTCACTTGGATTTGTAATAGTTTGGTTTTGTGCTTGCAGCATAATAGGGATTGATTGGTCGCCGATGTTTAAATCAGCAATGTCATCGCCGTTAATGGCTGCTCTAAGCGTAATAGATATATCACTGAGCGATACGCCGAGCTCTTCAGCACGACGTCTATCAATATTAACCCGTAATTGTGGTTGTGACGGTTGGTACGAGATACGTACTGGCGCCACTTCTGGCAAGGCTTTTTCTATTTCTGCCGAGAAACTCTGTGCCGCTTTAAAGATCTCAAGGTAATCTTGCCCCAATAATGCAAGCTCAATACCACCGCCTTGACCACGCAAGTTCAAACTATTTGAACCGCCTGGGTAGCCAGCCGCACCTGGAATGTTTCCTAAAGGTCCACGAATTTTATTGATAATTTCTTGCTGACTAAAATTTCGTTCGTCCCAATGCTTTAACGGCACAGTGATAAATACGATATTCGGATCCCATTGCCCAACGACGGTATAAATTGACTCAATATCACCACTTTCAACATAGGGCAGTAAAATATCTTCCATTTGCACCGCTTGCCTGTCCATAAAGTTAAGGCCTACACCATCTGGGCCACGGGCGAAAATGCGAATTTTACCGCGGTCTTCTGTCGGCAATAATTCATTATCTAAATTGAAATACAGCGCACCAGAGCCTGCTGCAACGAGTAAGCAAGCAAAAAATGTTAGCCATGCATGTTTAAGTACGCCATGAATTGAGCGTTTGTATATATTCGCTAAAGCATGCCCAACTTTTGCAAAAGGATGAAAACCACCCTGCTTTAATTTAAGTTTTGAGGTTAGTGCAGGCACTAAAGAAAGCGCTACAAAGCTTGATATAATGACAGCTCCAGCAAGCACACCACCAAACTCTCTAAATAATCGCCCTGCTGTTGAAGGCAAAAAGGCAATCGGCACAAACACAGCTGCTAATACAGCGGTTGTTGCCACCACAGCAAAAAATACTTCGCGGGTGCCAATTACAGCCGCAGCTCTGCGGCCAAGGCCTAAGCCACGCTGACGTTGAATATTTTCACTGACCACAATCGCATCATCAACAATAAGGCCTGTCGCTAATACCAGCGCCAACAAAGTTAAGATATTAATCGAGAAACCAAGCGCCCAAATCAGTGCTAAAGAACCAATTAACGCAACAGGTATGGCAAATGCGGGGACGAGCGTTGCTCGCCATGAGCCAATAAACACCCAAAGTGTAATCACTACTAACAGCACTGTCAGTAATAGAGAGTTTATTACTTCATCCACTGAGCTTCTAATAAACTGCGCATCGTCGGAGGTTAAGGTAAATTCCATTTCAGGAAAACGTTCTCTCATACGTTCGATTAAGGTCAGCACTTCATCAGAAATTTCGATAGTATTTGATTGAGCTTGCCGTATTATCTCCATGCCAATCACTGGAGTCCCATTTAATCGCACGAATGAACGCGGATCAGCTGGGCCAAAATACACTGCAGCAACATCACCAATTCGGGTATCGTCACGCACTATAATATCTGCCACTTGTTCAGCTGATATTGACGTAGCATCGGCACGAACAATCACCTGTTGATCGTTTGATTTTAAACTACCGGCAGGCACATCAAAGGGAGCTTGGCGTAGCACATTTGCAATATCTGGCACTGTAAGGTTAAAGCTGCTTAGTTTTAGCGGGTCAATTCGTACTCTTAATACCCGCTCGCGGTCGCCATTTAAGCGAACATCGGCAACCCCAGGAATAGTTAAAAACTGCGGGGCTAAGTCAACATCAACGCGTTCAGTAAGTGCTTCTAATGATAAGCTGTTGCTTGATACCGTTAGCGATACAACCGCTTCGGCATCGTTATCAGCTTTAATAATAGATACACGCTCTACTTCTTCGGGCAATTCTCGCTGTACACGGGCAACCGATTCGCGCGTTTCATTGGCTGCATCATCTAGATTAACACCCGGGCGAAACTCAACCACAATACGGGCATTATTTTCTTCACTTTGCGCACGAATTGTTTTAACACCACTTACCCGAGCAACAGCCCCCTCAAGTTTACTGGTTACCTCGGTATCAACGGTTTCAGGCGAGCCCCCAGGAAACGATGCTGAAACAGTAATGCGTGGCCTGTCTACATCTGGTAGTTCACGTATTTCAATACCAGCAATAGCGGCAATACCCGCTATGATGATTAACAAATTCAGCACCACGATTAATACGGGGCGACGTATCGCCATTGATGGTAAATCTTCCATCATAGGTTGCTGTTTCATTATCACTCCTTGGCAAGCGTTGTATCATTCATAAAAGTAAGCTCTTGGTTTGGGCGTAAACGTTGCACGCCTTCAGTAACCAATAAATCACCTTCTTTTAAGCCACCAGATACCAATAACCGACCGGCTAAACGCTGTTCAATTTTAACATCAACACGTGTGGCTTTTTTATCAACACTTTTCCACACGTAAGGGCCCGCAGCTCCCCACATCATGGCAGCTTCAGGAACCACAGCATGCTCTTCACCAAGTAAATTAATATGCACACGAAAACTCATACCAGGCATAAACTGATGAGATTCATTATTTAACTTTGCTTTGGTTCTTAAGGTGCGCGCTTGAGGATTAATACGAGAATCTAACTGGGCAACTTGTGCGCTGTAAGTTTTGTCGCCTAGCCAAGGGATCACGTCAACAGCTGATTTTTCCTTTAAAACATCAATTGCTGCTTCTGGTGCATTAAAGTTAATGTACAGTGTTGATACATCATCAATCGTTGCAATAGCAGTTTGTGTTGTGATCCGGTCGCCAACTTCTACATCTGTTAGCCCCATCACACCACTAAACGGAGCACGAATTTCGCGGTCTTCACGCTCTGTTTTTGCTTGCATCAACTGCACTTTCGCAAGCTCATGCAGGGTTTTTGCATCGTCTAAATCGCTTTGTGGTACAGCACCTCGAGCATGGCTTTCTTCGAGCCGCTTCATTGTTCGCTCTGTGTCATTTAACGTTATTTGTGCTTCTAAAAGAGCAGCTTGCTGCCTGCGCGAATCAAGCTCAAGTAGCAAATCTCCTTTTTTGACATTGTCACCGGGTTTGAAGTGAACAGCTGTCACCCTGTCCCCAACCGCAGGGTATAAGGTTACAGAACGCACAGCTTCAGCACTACCAACTGCTTTTATTTGTTGTTTTGCTTTTTCAACCGTAACTGATTCAACAACTACGTTTGCAGCCTCAGCGACTGATACGCAACTAATTAAGGCAAGAAAAGTCCATGCATGCAATTTGCCAATTATCAAAAGTGTCACCTAAATAAGAATCGTTTTAATTGTTACGAAGTGTAACAGCTTTGTGATCAATAAAAAGGATGCTTCGTTTAATAAACAAATTGATAAGTTAAAATGAATAATTAGAAATACGGCGCTGATTTTGCCGCATTTCTATCTGTAATATCGCTTATTTAAGTGAGCTATTTTCAGGCAATAAAACCTTACAGATAACTAAGTCACTTTAAACGCATGTAGCAACAGGTTTTATCCCTCAAACTGGTTTGTATGAATGCAGATTAATCTTATAAATTAATACAGTTAACTGCAGGCACGGTTTTTAAACGCGCTTCTGAGGCAATAGTCACTTCTACACAACCAGAATTAAGATCAATTTCGTCCTTTTGAATAACAGAAAAACGCCCTTCTTGCTCTGATCTAAGTGCGTATTCAAAGGCATTGTTGCTGCCCTCTGCAATGGCAGTAAAAAGCCCACCAATAATTGCACCAGCTAATGCCCCAGCAACCATATCTTCATGATTGCCATCTAATTCATCGATAAGCCCTATTGCAGAGCCACCAACAATGCCTGTTTTTACATTAGATGACAGTTTTACAGGTTTAACATCTTCAACTTTGGCGTAAAATTTTTTAATAATGACCTGCTGATCGGCTCTATCAACACCTTGTGTCGCGCAGCCACCTAGTAATAATAAGCTCACTAGTAGTTTCTTCATACCCATTTAGTCCTATAAAGTATTGCTGTTAGTTAGAATAATAACTACTTAGTTCGTAAGGGACTGTGAGATATATGTAGGTAAGTGTAAAAAAGCGCACTAACTTATTACTAGGTAACTCAACTAAAAAATCCTCGGATAAATCAGAGCTTAAACACTATTGAAGCAACGATATTATGTGTGTTGCTATCATTAATTTTTGTATTTTCATAATCAAGTGTTAAGGCCGTACCACTAGACAATGCATAACCAATACCTAGCCCGGTTAAAAGTGATACTCCAGAGTCTTTTTGATCAACAATAAAGTAATCATCAGAAAATTTTTGTAGAAAGCTAAAATTACTATCCCAAAGTACACTACCTAAATGCGCCCTAACAAATACATTGCCAGTAATTGGGTATGTACCAAGTAAACGCAGATCAAGTGCATTGGTTTCAAGCCCTCCGCTGTAAACAGAATTTTTAACGACCGTACCACTTTGATTAGTTGTTTCGCTATATACATTAAATTCGGCTTCGCCAAGCACACTAAAACCTGCTTCTATTGCTAGATATTGATTAAATTGGTAGCCGGCAAATCCTCTAAACCCAGCTCCTGTGTCACTGTAGTCATAACGTAACGGTAAGATTTCTTGCTGCTCTATCAAGGGGATAAAATTAACATCGTAATAATTTTTTTGAGCAGAAATGCCAATGTAACCAAATTTATTTTCGTTAAGCGCTGAATGAGCAAAAAATGGCATTGAACACATTGCCACCGTAAGTAGTTTGTACATTGTATATATCCTTATACTTCAAACGTTTACTTTTTAAAATTAAGAAAAGATAGTGTTGGAGATGGTATCTAAAATAAATAATCGGCAGATTGTACAGCAATAAGGAACAAATGGTAGCTTTTATAGCAATTACAGTGACTTAATAAACAAAGTAACTATTTTTAAAAAGCTAACTAATAAATAATCCATAAAAAAAACCCCAGACTATGCTGGGGTTTATAAGAAATTTGCTAAAGGTTACTGTTGGCGCTGTGCTTCTTTTTGCGCTCTTTTAGCTTCTTTACGTTTACGAAGTACTTCTTGCGCTTCGTTACCGATATGCCCTTCACCGCGCGCTTGTGCTAATTCGATTTGCTTTTGACGCTCAGCAAAGCGTGCACGTTGCTCTTCTGTTAGGCTGTCGTGACAGTGGTGACACGAAACACCTTCCATGTATTCAGGCTTTTGCTTTTCTTCTTCAGTGATAGGCATACGACACGCATGACATTGGTCGTAAGAGCCTTTTTGTAAGTCGTGATTTACCGCAACGCGGTTATCAAATACAAAACACTCACCTTCCCACATGGTTTCTTCTTTTGGTACTTCTTCTAAGTACTTAAGGATACCGCCTTCAAGGTGGAATACTTCGTCAAAACCTTGCTCTTTCATATATGCAGTTGATTTTTCACAACGAATACCACCGGTGCAGAACATAGCAACTTTCTTATGCTTTGCTGGATCTAGGTTTTCTTTTGCCCATGCTGGGAATTCGCGGAATGTCTTCGTGTTTGGATCAACCGCATTTTGGAAAGTACCAATCTCGATTTCGTAATCATTACGCGTATCGATAAGAATCACTTCAGGGTCTGAAATTAACGCGTTCCAATCAGCAGGCTTAACGTATGTACCCACTACTTCACGTGGGTCAATACCTTCAACACCCATAGTTACGATTTCTTTTTTAAGTTTTACCTTTGTACGGTAGAACGGGCATTCGTCATCGTATGACTCTTTAGTCACAATGTTATCTAGATTTGGTTGTGCATCTAACCATGCTAATAGGTTATCGATACCTTCGCGCTTAGCAGAAACAGTACCGTTGATACCTTCAGCCGCAAGTAACAAAGTACCGCGTACTTCATTGTCTTCCATCACTTTAAGTAATGGTTGGCGAATAGCTTCAAAATCTGGAAGGGCTACAAATTTGTAGAGTGCGCACACAACAAAGTGCTCGCTGGTTACATTGTCTTTATGAACAGCAGTCATGGTTTTACCTTTTGCCTTAAATGCCCATATGGGGCGTTAACCGAATCGTAAATCCGGCGCATTGAGGGCGTGTATTTTACGCGAATTAGCGATAATTGCAAAAACTGATGCGAAATAGCTGTGTTTTTACTGTCTCCTAGCAAGGCAAGTACGTTATAATGAACAGGATTTACTAAATTTTGCTCATCGGAGATTACGCATTGCATTTTACTGAACTTGGGATTGATACACGCCTCGAAAAACAACTTGCGCATCAAGGCATCACCCAGCCCACTGACATTCAAGCTCACGCGGTACCAACAGCTATCGCAGGCCATGATATTTTTGCACAGTCAAAAACAGGATCGGGCAAAACGCTGGCGTTTTTATTACCTGCTGTACAGCGTGTAATGAAACAAAAAGCACTCAGTAAACGCGACCCTCGCGTTTTAATCGTTGCGCCTACCCGCGAATTAGCAACCCAAGTATACAGTCAATTAAGACTATTAATTGCCGGCACAAATATTAGTGCCGTTAAAATACTCGGTGGCGAAAACTTTAATGACCAAATTAAGGCGCTACGCAAAGACCCTCATTTTGTAGTGGGCACACCGGGGCGTTTAGCTGACCATTTAAGTCAACGTTCATTACAGCTTTCAGGCTTAGAGCTTTTAATTTTTGATGAAGCAGACCGTATTCTAGATTTAGGCTTTACCGATCAAGTTAAAATGATCAACGAACTTGCTGATCACCGATTACGTCAAACGTTATTGTTTTCAGCAACGCTTGACCATGCACAAGTTGATGCCCTGTCACGTAACTTATTACGTTCACCAAAACAAATACTGTTAAGTGCTTCTAATGAGCAGCATAGTGACATTACCCAGCAGCTTTATTTAGCTGATCATCTAGATCACAAAGAAGCGCTACTTGAGCACTTTGTAAAACAAGACAATGTCGGACAATGCATTATATTTACCGCAACACGTGCCGATACTCAGCGTTTAAGCCAGTTATTAACTGATAAAGGCTTTAAAGCACAAGCACTCGCTGGTGACTTAACCCAAGCCAAACGCCTTGAAATCATGGATGCCTTTAGCCGTGAAAACTTTAAAATCTTAATCACTACCGATGTTGCATCACGTGGTCTTGATTTATTAAGCGTGACCCATGTAATTAACTTTGACCTACCAAAGCATGCTGAAGAGTATGTGCACCGTATTGGTCGTACTGGTCGTGCAGGCTTTAAAGGAACTGCTATTTCGTTAGTAGGCCCAAAAGATTGGCCAAGTTACAAAGCAATTAAAGCATTTTTAAATGATGAATTAAGCTTTTTCACCGTTGATGGCCTTGTTGGTAAATTTAAAGGCCTACGTGAGAAAAAACCACAAGCTGTTTGGAATAAAGCAGAGAAAAAAGTCGCCGCAAAGCCTGCTAAACCAAAACGTAAAGCTGCCCCTAAAAAACCGAAAACGCCTATTAAACCACCTATTGATGTCGATGGTTTTTCACCTATGCGTCGTAAGAAAAAACCAGAACAGGAATAATAATGAGCATTCTTGGAACAACCCAAACACTATTCGTTAACGAAATGTCAAACGAAGGCGCCTATTTAGATGGCCGTGACTTAGGTGAAGTATTTTTACCAAGTAAAGAAATTGAATTCGAACTTGAAGCTGGTGACAGCGTGCAAGTATTTATTTATTTAGATCATGCAGGCCACCCAACAGGCACCACAAAAAAACCTTTAGCTGAAGTGGGCGAATATGCTCTACTCCGTGTTAAAGCTATTAATAGCACTGGTGCGTTTATGGATTGGGGCCTCGAAAAAGATGTACTTGCGCCATACAATGAACAAAAGCCAAAAATGAAAGAAGGCTTTTCGTATCTTGTACGCTTATATCTCGATAACGCCAGCCAACGTATTTGTGCATCAAGCAACTTTAATAAGTTTTTATCGAAAGAAGAACCAACTTACTCAACGATGGAAGAAGTTGACTTAATCGTTGCCGGTAAAACAGACCTAGGCTACAAAGTACTCGTAAACGAAGCTCACATTGGTGTGGTTTACTACAACACCGTAT
The DNA here is from genome assembly GCF_024124645.1 of Pseudoalteromonas sp. Ps84H-4. Classification (NCBI taxonomy): domain Bacteria; kingdom Pseudomonadati; phylum Pseudomonadota; class Gammaproteobacteria; order Alteromonadales; family Pseudoalteromonadaceae; genus Pseudoalteromonas; species Pseudoalteromonas sp. Ps84H-4. The sequence continues at coordinate 22,845 of NZ_JAMXSK010000039.1, forward strand.
TTAAAAAGCTATTTGTTGGCCAGCGATTAAAAGGCTTTATTCAAAAAGTACGTGAAGACGGTAAAATCGACGTACTACTTGAAAAGCCAGGTATGGGCAAAGTAAACGACTTAGGCGAAAAAATCTTAGCAAAATTAAAAGCCGAAGGCGGCGTACTTCACCTAGGTGATAAGTCAGACCCAGAAGCAATTAAAAAGACTTTCTCAACCAGTAAAGCAAACTACAAAAAAGCCATTGGCGGTTTGTTTAAGCAAGGTTTGATTGAGATTGAAGCGACGTCGATTAGATTGAAGTAATTTGCGAGTTAACAAGATAGTGAATTATCTGAAAGAGTAAAGTGAACGCTTTACTCTTTTTTATTCTTTATAGGTTTGATAGCCGTAAACTTTCTAACGCTATATTGAGTATTTTCATTTAGAAGTGAAAGTCGGCATTGTGCCATGAACTGCCTTTCCGGTTTGCTTTAACTCATTCCTGTCGGATAGACGACACCTGTTACCAAGTGTCGCCCTCCTAAGAACCGTACGTGCAACTTTCACTGCATACGGCTCAAGCCTTCACGAAGGCACCTAATTGGTACCCAGCAACTTATAAAGCAGCGA